>CALIIG010000079.1 GCA_938018155.1 uncultured Prevotella sp. | reverse complement strand
CGGTCTTCAAATCTGCTGCAACTCTGAAAAATGTGCTTTGCTGATGACCGAGTTCGCCAAGACAAAATGCTTGTAATTCGTAGATAAAGTTTTCTGTCAGCTGCGAAAAAGCCAAATCCGAAACATGATACTTCTTCTGTATAAACTCCTGCAACCGTTTTCGAGTGGAATGATAGGCGGACATAGAGTCCCTCTTGATGTCTATACCGATATGGCTTTCTTTCTCCTTGATGAGCATATCCAGCCTCTCGATAAGCATACATCTTGCCTGTACGCTGCCTTGAAACCGTTCTTTCACATTAGTTGCATCAAATGGCTGTCCTTTGGCAATCAAAGACTGATAGGCAGATTGAATGGAAAGCAACAAATTCTCCAATCTCCCATTAATCTCCACCGCCTCACGGCTCTTGCCGTCCATCCTGCTCTCACGGGGATTCCATAAATCGGGGTTGCAGGAGAGTTTACAACTAAACTGGGCAATGGAACGCTCAATGGTAATACGCCCCATAATCGGAGCTCTCCCCGACTTGTCCAGACCGCTCTTTTTAAGGTAGAGCAACACCTTCATTTTCTCTGTTTTCATACGCTTTAATTTTTATGGGCAAAGTTACCCGAATTAAAGCGTTCCTCACTTATGCAGAAAACTGCCGACCGAAGCAACAGCCACACGAACGAAAATAATTCAGTTACCGAATACTGCACCATCGTTACCTACATCAAAACAGGGTAACACTCTGGTAACTGAACTTCTGCCTAAATCTGCATATTTCTACCCTTTACAAACAGAGCAGTATTATGCTGATTTATGTATTCCCTCCTCATTATCAGTTAGTTTACATCAATTTCGATATTTCTTCATTTTCATTGATTAGTTACAACACAATTGTTTTCCGTTTACGGCGTAATCGTGTTGCGTTTACGGCGTAATCGTCGTATAAAAGTGCCGTAAACGGCTTTTGATGCCGTAGCGAAGGGGTGACGGGTATATGACTTACCACTCTTGCGGGCCTTGTCAGGGGTAAAAGTTTACGAAAAGTTCTATTCGGATTACTTGGCAGAGGGTAAATTATTCAGAATTAATTTTACATGATTCTTCGGCATAACGGTTCTGTCATGCTATGCCCGGGTTTGCCCGTTGCCATCGATAAGCCACTTGTATGTGGTTATTTCTTCCAGAGCCATAGGGCCGCGCGGGCCTAACTTCTGGGTGCTGATGCCTATCTCTGCGCCCATACCGAACTGGCCTCCGTCGGTAAAACTTGTCGGCGCATTGACGTAAACGCATGCCGCATCAACCGCCATCTGGAAGCGTCGGGCCGCATCAGGGTCGGCGGTGACGATGGCTTCGCTGTGTCCCGAGTCGTAAAGGGCAATGTGTCTGACGGCTTCTTCCAAGCTGTTGACCGTTTTTATGGCGAGCTTATAATCGAGAAATTCGGTGCCGAAACAGTTGTCGTCGGCATGCTGCAACAGGGCAGAAGGGTAACGGTCATGAAGTGCTTCAAAGGCCTGTTCGTCGGCATGGAGCGTGACCTGTTTCGCGGCCAGCGGCTCACAAATGCGGTAAAGCTGCGGCAATTGGGCCGAATGTACAATCAAACAGTCAAGCGCGTTACATACACTAACGCGTCGGGTCTTGCCGTTGAGCACGATGTCGGCAGCCATTTTTATATCAGCTTTGCGGTCGATATAGGTGCTGACGACGCCCGCCCCCGTCTCAATGACGGGTACCCGGGCCTTGTCACGCACGGCCTGTATGAGGCGTTTGCCGCCACGTGGTATGCAAAGGTCAATGTATCCTGTGGCTTGCAGCATTGCGTCGGTAGCCTCATGGGTAGGCGGCAACAGCACGACGGCCCCTTCGTCAATGCCGAATTGGCGCATCACATCGTGTATCAGACTTACCCCTGCGCGGCAGGAGTATTCGGCATCCTTGCCGCATTTCAGCACGCAAGCATTGCCACTTTTGAAGCATAGCGAAAAAACGTCGAAGGTAACATTGGGACGGGCTTCGTAAATCATGCCGATAACGCCGAAGGGTACGCTCACGCGGCGCAGGTGAAGACCGTTGGGAAGCGTCGTCTCCTTGAGCGTACGGCCCAGCGGCGACGGCAGCGTGCTGACGTGACGCATGTCTGAAGCAATGCCTTTCAGCCTGTCGGCGGTGAGCATTAAGCGGTCGAACATGGGGTTGCTGCGGTCCATTCGGGCCAGGTCTTGGGCGTTGGCCTCCAGCAATTCGGATGTATGATTTTCAATAGCACATGCTACGGCCTGAAGTACAGCATTGCGCTTCTCATCGCTCAGCATGGGTAACGTCAGGCTTGCAGCCCTGGCTCTCTTGAATTGTTCGAGCATAAGATAAAATGTTTTTGAAAGAAACGATTACTCCATGTACAAGTAATCGTAATGGATAAGCGGGCGCACGTCGTGCTTACCCATCAGTTTGCGGGCCTCGTGAGCGTCATATCCGCTGCGGCCAATGGCTATAACCTGCCCGTCATGCCCTGTAACGTTGATGATATCACCCTCTTCAAAGTCGCCCTCTATCGCCGTAACGCCTACCAACAGCAGGCTGACGGCCGCGTCACCCTTTAGGGCTTCCTCTGCTTTAGCGTTGATATGAACGGCCCCTTTGGCAAAACACTCGCTGTGAGCAATCCATTTTTTAACCTGCGAAACGGGCTCGGGATTCGGCAGAAACTCCGTATGGAGCATGCTTTCGGGATGTTCCACCAGATTGATAAGGATGTTGTCTGCCGTTCCGTTGGCAATAATCACCCTGATTCCCTCCTCTGCAACCTTGCGCGCAATGTTGGTTTTGGTCATCATTCCGCCCCTGCCGAAGTGGCTTTTGCTGCTTTGGATATATTCGGAAAGGTCGTGGTCGTAGTTCACCGTTGGGATAACCTGCGTGTCTGTAGCCTTGGGGTCGTCGTTGAAAATGCCGTCGACGTTCGACAGGATAACCAGCGAGTCGCAGTCCATCATGGCTGCAACCAGCCCTGCCAGCTCGTCATTGTCGGTAAACATCAGCTCTGTGACGCTTACAGTATCGTTTTCATTCACGATGGGTATGACATCATTGTCGAGCATTACGCTCATACAGGCGCGTTGGTTCAGGTATTCACCACGCGTAGAAAAGCTCTCTTTCATGGTGAGAACCTGCCCGACGTGCATGCCATATTCGCGAAAAAGATCGTAGTAGAGGCCCACAAGTTTGACCTGTCCCAGAGCCGAGAAGAGCTGCCGCTGCGATACACTGTCGAGCTTACGGTCGATATGAAGCTCTCCCCGCCCGCTTGCCATCGCGCCTGATGATACAAGAATCACCTCGTAATTATGGCGTTTTAACCAGACGATTTGGTCGACAATGGCCGACATTCGCGTTACATCGAGCTTGCCGTCAGGACGTGTCAGCACGTTGCTGCCTACTTTAACTACAATTCTTTTCATTGTTATTTTTTACAATCACAATTGTTGATTGTAATTCAATTGATGATAGTGTATTGCCGTCGTTTTCACGAACGGCAATACTTACAAGTTTTATTTGTTGTTGTCCTTTTCGCGAATTTCAACCCTTCTAATCTTTCCGGAGATGGTTTTGGGCAATTCGTCCACAAACTCAACAACGCGCGGATATTTATATGGTGCCGTTTCGTGCTTGACATGGTCCTGTAATTCCTTGATCAAATCGGGACCAGCCTTGCCCTTCCATTCGTCAGAGAGCACGACAGTAGCCTTTACTACCATTCCTCTTATTTCATCGGGAACACCGGTTATGGCACATTCTACAACGGCCGGATGGGTCATAAGTGCGTTCTCTACCTCGAATGGGCCGATACGATAGCCCGAACTCTTGATGACATCATCGGTGCGTCCTACGAACCAGAAGTAGCCATCCTCGTCACGCCACGCCATATCGCCCGTGTGATATATGCCATCATGCCACACCTCGCGGGTGCGTTCCTTGTCATGATAGTAGCCTTTGAAGAGGCCGATAGCCTTGTTGTTGACCGTGTTGATGCAGATTTCGCCACGCTCTCCGTCCTCACAATCGGCACCGTCAGGACGCAAAAGGATTACCTCATACTGCGGATTAGGCTTCCCCATGCTCCCGGGGCGCGGCTTAATCCATGGGAAAGTGCCAAGCGTCATGGTGGTTTCGGTCTGCCCAAAGCCCTCCATGATGTGTATTCCGGTAAGGTTAAAGAACTTCGTTTCGACAGAAGGATTCATCGCTTCGCCCGCCGTGGTGCAGTATTCCAGACTGCTGAGGTCGTACTTGCTGAAGTCTTCCAGTATCATAAAGCGGTAAATGGTAGGAGGTGCGCAAAACGATGTAACATGGTATTTTTCCATAGCGCGCATGATTTTCTCTGCCGTGAACTTCTCGTGGTCGAATACAAACACCGTCGCTCCGGCGAACCACTGTCCGTATAACTTCCCCCACACGGCCTTTCCCCATCCTGTATCGGCAACGGTTAGGTGAATACTGTGCTCCGATAAGTTGTGCCAGTAGACGCCGGTAGTAAGGTGTCCCAGAGCGTAAAGGAAGTCGTGGGCAACCATTTTCGGTTCACCGCTCGTGCCACTTGTGAAGTAAATGAGCATGGTATCTTCGTTTTCGTTCGCATTTTCCGGCCGTCTGAAGTGAGGAGCTTTGCCCCATTCCTTAAACCAATCGTGGAAATGCTCAGGCACGGGTTTGCTGCTTTCACACATAGAATTGACTGCAACAAGTACCTTTACGGTGGGACTTTCGGACAATGACTCCAAAACCTGCGTGGTTACATAGCTGTCGTTCACACAGATAATAGCCTTAACGCCTGCCTTTTCGTTCCGGTAAATAATATCATTTTTGGTTAACATATGTGTGGCAGGAATGGCAATGGCTCCTATTTTGCACAGAGCCATCATGCAAAGCCACCATTGATAGTGACGCTTAAGGATGAGCATGACTTTGTCGCCGCGCGTAATGCCAAGGCTCATCAGGTAGGCAGCTGTCTGGTCGGTTTGCTCTTTGAACTGCTTATACGTTGTTCTGACCTCTTCACCCCGTTCACTTGCCCAGAGCAAACAAACCTTATCAGGCTCAATCCGCGCCCATTCGTCCATGACGTCATAGGCAAAATTGAAGTTCTCGGGTATTATAAAGTGCAGATTTTCTTTGTAATCTTCCTCTGAAGAAAAGCGTGTCTGCTTCAGAAATCTCTCTATCATCTTTTGTTTTTGTTAAAATATTATGTTAATCGATAACCACACTGATAAAGGTTACCGGCTTGTTATTGAGTGCACGCATGCAGTGCGGGCGACGTCCGTCAAGGTAAATGCTGTCGCCTTCGTTCAGTATAATTACCTTGTCATCAATGGTAATTTCCATCGTTCCTTCCATAACGACGTTAAATTCCTGTCCGTCAACAGTGTTCTGTCTGTACTTTTTACCGTTTGGAAGCGGGTCTACTTGAGCGATAAATGGGTCGGCCTTGCGTCCGCGAAAGCCTCCGGCGAGGCTCCGATACTTATAGTCGTTGCCACGGTCTATTTCAGGACCCATACCCTTTCGCGTCACGTAGTAGGTGCTCATACGGGGTTCTTCACCAAAGAGAAGAACATCAAGATCGATGCCGTAGCGTTTAGAAATTTTGCTAAGCCTGAATACTGATGGGTCAGCCTCGCCGGCTTCGATCTTTAAATAGTGTTCGAGCGAGATGCCACAAAGCTCTGCAACTTCTTCAGCGGGGATGTTGAGAACATCGCGAAGGCCTTTAAGACGCTCGCCGATTTGTCGGATTGATTCTTCCATTTTTACTGTATTTTAGTCTGATTCGGAGGTCAAAAGTACTAAAACCTCATTATTTGCAAAAAGTTTTTCTGTTATAATGTAGGGTAATTTGATATTAAATGTTAATTCTTGCGCACATATATATCATATGTGCAAGATTCTATTACACAATCATTTAAGCATTGTGCAATTTTTAAAAGTTAGTGTTGAAAGAAGGCTTATTTCGTACCGGCTTTCAGTCCCTGAATAACTGCGTTTGTAAAGCCGGCTTTTTCCATGGCATTCAGGCCTTTTATGGTAAGTCCTCCAGGTGTGGTAACACGGTCAATAGCAGCCTCGGGATGCATATCTGTGCCTTGCAGGAGCGAAACAGCACCCTGTAAAGTCTGCAGCACAATGGCTGTTGCCGTATCGGCTTTAAAGCCTAATTCAACGCCTCCTTCGGTAGCGGCGCGTACATATCGCATGGCATAGGCAATGCCACAACTGGCTAATGTGGTACCCGCTGCGAGGTGAGCCTCATCGGTTATCAGACTTTGGCCCAGGTCGTCAAACAATGATTTGACAAGTACTGTTTGCTTTTCGTCAGCCTTGCATGGCACGATAAAGCTCATTGATGCGCGATAAGCAATGGCAATATTGGGGATAACCTGAAATAAGGGTGGAGTGGAACCGTCCTTATTAAGCCATGAAAAAAGTATGTCACTGCTAATGCCGGCAGCTATGTTAATGATAATTTGATGCTGATAATTCAATACGGGCTTAATTTCGCAGATTACCTGCTCAACAAGCCATGGCTTTACCACAATGGCAATAAGTTGTGCACCTTCAACAGCAATGCAGTTATTGGTAGTAGTTTGTACCCCCTGAAGGGCAAATTTCTCTAATTTTTCCTGATGCGGATTGGCAATAACAATATCCTTTGGCTTAAAAAAGTTTCCCTTTAATAAGCCTTCAGCCAGGGCACTGCCCATGGAACCTGCTCCGATAACTGCTATTTTCATGATTTGTGTTGAATGTAGTTCCTTTGGCTTATCAAGCCACCAGAACTGTTATTTTGTATCTTTGGGAATGATAAGCCAGAGTATGGGATAGAGAATAATGCCGCTAAATACTGTACACACTGTGAGTGCGGCATAGATAATACGTATTATTGTAGGGTCGGTATCAAAGTAATAGGCAATACCACCCAACACTCCTGCTATAATTTTATTGTCTGATCGTACTAACTTTCTTCCGTTAGCCATAATATTATTTGTTAGTTTGTTTTTTCAATAATGATACTTATCTTCTGTTATGATAGTGCCACCATTTTGTTTAAATGGTAACAAAGTCGTTGATATTCCGTGTTATTTCGTTGGTATCAGCCCCTTCACGTATCACGATAAAGATGGTATCGTCGCCGGCTATCGTGCCGAGAATGTCTTCAATATCGCTATTATCAATGTTGTATGCAATGCTGCTGGCATATCCCGGGCGCGTTTTGATGACACCCATATTGCCTGAGAAGGTAATGGATATGAAACCCGACACCGATAACATGGCCGTTGCCGACAGAGGTTTGTGTATGCGTTTATACATGGTTTCGTTGGGCAGGACGTAAACATATTTGCCATTCATGCTGGCAGCCTTGGCTACTTTCAGCTGCTTAAGGTCGCGACTGAGCGTAGCTTGTGTAAGCGTGAATCCCTCTTTCTTCAATTCTTGCAGTACTTCTTCCTGATTACCGAGTTCCTTACTCGATATAAGCATGCGTATAGTCTCCAGTCTTCGTCTTTTCGTATTCATGGTTGGTTGATTATTCTATTGCGTAGCAAAGTTACGATAATTATGTGCCTACATGACAATTCCATAGATATTTTTTATGTTAAAGAACCTGATATATATTGACTTTGGACGTTTGGCGAGCATAAATATACGAATACCGTTATTAAAACTAACAATTAAAATCTGCAAAAACAAGTGTATACAGTTTTAAAATGCTTATAATATAATAAGGTGTAATGTTGTATTGTCATGGAATGGTTGTCGTATTATAGTGATGATATTTGTATGAGATACTAACTTTTGTTTTGTATTGATTTTGCAGTTAAAATGAAAAAATAGCATGGAAAAGGTTGTTTTGCCCATTCTTATTTGCTACTTTTGTTGCTATTAGTTGGCAAAACAACCAACTATTGGCAAAAAGAAGCTGTATAACAAGGGTTGTTTCCTAACAGTTTCTTCCTTAAACCTGAAATGAGTTAAGTCAATCTAATGGGGTTAAGACTGATTTTTTATGTTATCAACATATACTAATCAATTTCATAGTAGCCTGCGGAAGATGGTTCTTGCCAGCCTGCTTTTGTTTGTTTTGTTGCCATTAAGGGCACAGATTCAAAAGTCGGGTGTCATTACTGACGTTCATGGCGACCCGCTTGTAGGTGTAAGTGTGGTAGAGGTGGGGACGGTAAATGGTACACAAACCGATGCCGCCGGACGTTATTCGCTTAGTGTACGGCCTGGTTCAAAGCTGCGATTGACCTATGTTGGCTTTGTATCGCAAACTATTACACCAGGTAGAAGCGTGGTGATGAAAGAGAATCAGGAAACACTGAACGAAGTGGTTGTGGTAGGATATGGCACTATGCGTCGTAAGGATGTTACATCATCTATCACCACCGTTGGCACGAAAGACCTGAATCAAGGCGTGTTTACCGACCCCGCCCAGATGTTACAGGGTAGGGTTGCCGGACTTGTCGTGTCGTCAACAGCCGATCCGGGCGGCACGTCATCAATCAGTTTGCGAGGTGCTTCTTCCCTTCGCGCAGGCAGTGCCATGCAGCCTTATTACGTAATTGACGGCATACCGGGGAGCGATATTTCCATGGTTGCTCCGTCAGATATTGAGAGTATCGACGTATTAAGAGACGCATCGGCTACGGCTATTTACGGCTCGAAGGCGGCAAATGGGGTTATTATCATCACCACAAAAAAAGGATTGGCAGGTCGAACCACTGTTACTTATGATACTTACCTTGCTTTTGATCATACTTTGCGCCGCTTGGCGATGGCCTCGGCTGCCGATTTAAGAGCATCAGGACTGCTTGTTGACGATGCCGGTGCTGATGTAAGCTGGCAGAATGAGGTGCTGCGTACGGGCATAAGCCATAGCCATAATCTGTCGATTAGTGGAGGAAACGAGCGAACTAAGTACATTACGAGCCTTAATTTTATCAGTCATGACGGCGTGATACGGGGTACTTCCATGAATCGTGCCAACGTACGGTCGTTGGTAAGCACACGTGTTTTGAAGAATAATCTTGAACTTTCGGCAGGCGTTAACGCCATGCTGGGTATACATCATGGTGTGCCTGTGACGGGCTATAACCAATCAGTGCTCGACGCCATGAACTATTTCTCGCCTACAAATCCCGTGAAAGACAAAGCGGGAAAGTGGTACGAGTCTACTTTCGGCACCAATAACTATAACCCCTTATCATTGATTCATGAAGACAAAAATGAGTTTTCGTGGCGTCGTATGCAGCTTGTTGCCAAGGCATCACTATGGGTAGTGGATGGCCTGATGTGGAATACCAATTACTCTTATTCCATCGGCCAGCGATCGTTTGCCAGTTATGACAGTAGCCAGTCGCAAATAGTGAAGGGGTATAACGGCCAGGCCAGGCGATCAATAACCAATGGAGAGGAACACAATATGGAGTCGTTTGTCAACTTCGACCGCAAAATGGGTCGGCTTCACCGATTGGGTTTCATGCTCGGTTACTCGTTTGAGCAACACATGAACAACGATGGCTTCGGCATTACCGTACATAATTTCTACGACGATACTATTGGCTTTCACAATATTTCCTACGCCAACCTCATCAATGGCATGAGTGATGTGCAGGGTGGTATGAAAGAAACGATACGTAATATTTCTTTTTACGGCCGTGCAAACTATGCTTATAACAGCAGGTATATGCTGCAAATGACGTTCCGCCGTGACGGTAGCTCGGTGTTTGGCAAGCATCATCGTTGGGGAACGTTTCCGTCAGCCAGTATCGCCTGGAACGTATCCGAGGAAGATTTTATGCAGGGAAGTATCTTCGATATGCTGAAACTGCGTGTGGGTTATGGTGTAAGCGGTAATGCTTTAGGCTTTGGGGCCTATACGGCTGTGACAACGTATGGATTAAATACTGCCGGTAGCTTCGCCTATACCAGTCCTGACGGCACACAGACGACGTACTATAAGCTCGAGCCTGCCAAAAATGCGAACCCTGATTTAAAGTGGGAAAGTACGGGCATGCTGAACTTAGGTGTTGACTTTACTTTCCTTAAGGGTCGGCTTAATGGAACAATAGAAGTGTACAATAAGAAAACATGGAATCTCATCTGGGACTATCCCGTAAGCACATACAGCTATCCTGTGCCCATGCTTACGGCCAATGTGGGCAACATTTCCAACCGTGGCATAGAGCTTACATTGAATGCAATACCCCTCCAATCGAAAGATTTTTTGTGGAATACCAGTCTTACGCTGTCACATAATTCGAATAAGGTAACCAAACTTACGAAAGGTCGTTTCAGTGTTAACTATGTAGAGAAGGGCGATCCGCGTATTGCAGGCATTACGGGTAACGGCTATACCGAGCGCATTATCGAAGGAAAGCCTCTGGGAACATTTTATACTTACGAGTGGGCGGGGCGCAATAGCAATGGCGTTTCACAGTATTACGTTCACGATCCCTTGACTAATGAGCGTACAGGTGCTGTAACAACGTCGCCCGTTGTCACCGATAAGACGATAGTTGGATATGCACAACCTAAATTGGTTTACGGGCTTAACAACACGCTTTCGTTTAGGAACTGGAGTCTCACAGCGTTTGTTCAGGGTAATCTTGGCAATAAAATTTTGAACACAACACGGGCTCAATACAGTGCCCAGTCGTTGCTTTCGGGTGGGAAGAACGTACTAAAGTCGGCCCTTGCTGACCCCTTATGGCAGCACGATCCCAATTATTTCATCCCGTCAGACCAGTATCTTGAGAACGGTTCTTACCTGCGGTTATCGACACTTTCTTTAACATACAACTTTACAAATTTAGGCGGATGGCTGCATGGTCTGCAAGTTTATGCCACCGCCAAGAACGTTTTTACGGTTACTTCCTATACTGGTCTTGATCCCGAAGTGGAGTTAGGAGGTACAGAGCCCGGCCTTGACCGCCGTGAGTCGTTCTATCCTCATATCCGAAGCATGATGCTGGGTGTGAAAGTTAACTTCTAAAACCTTGCGCGTTTTATGAAAAACAAATTAATCAATTGCATTGTTTCGGGTATTGTTGCCAGCATATTGACGGCATGTACCAATCTTAATGTCGATGTGGAATCACAATATACACGCTATCCCGGTACCGATATTGCTCAGGAGGCAGAGCTTGCCGACGTTTACTATCACCTGCGAACCATGTGGGGTTGTCATTATATGGAAGCACAGGCATTGTCTTCTGACGAGTGGGTAGGGCTTAGTTTTTCGGGCGATTATTATGATTCGGGAACTTTTTCACATCCTGCCTTGCACAACTTTAACTATACCGACCAGAGCCTTAACTGGTTTAACGACGTTTCGGCAGGCATTACAAAGGCTAACCTTGCCATCGCCGACCTGATGCAAAAACAGGCCCGGGCCGACCGTATTGCATCAGTACGTGCCATGCGTGCTTTCTTTCATTGGGTATTAATGGATGGTTTTGGTGACGTCCCTATACTTGAAGGAGTACCCTCCGACACCACAGAGGTAATCCGACAAAAGCGTGCCGACGTTGCCCGCTTTATTGAACGTGAACTGCTCGGCATCATACCACAGTTACCCGCAGACAATAATGCCTCTACCTATGGCAAGCCAACGCGGTGGATGGCTGAAGCCCTGCTGGTTAAATTGTATCTGAATTGGGCTGTCTATACAGCACCCGATGTAACGCAATACGATGCTGCGACGGCGGTAAATGAAAAGCTTGACAGTGTGGTTACCCACTGTGACAATATCATTAACAGTGGTTTGTTCAGTCTTTCTGAAGGTGCCCGGGGCTACCGTTCGAAGTTCTGGCCCGATAATGGTCCACAAATTAAGGATTTTATCTATGCCATTCCCTATGAAACCACATCGGCCACGGGTATGCTTTACGGCCGACCGCGTACGTGGCGACAGGCTGTAAACGATGGCTTTGGCGGGCCGGGGTATTATGGAACAAGACTTTCGTTGTCAGCAGGAGGCAATTTCTCGATGACGCCCGAGTGTGCAAGCCGTTTCTCTCTTGATGGCGACGACCGCAATGTGAATATGTTAGGCGATACGGTTTATATGTTTAATCCGTCCACTTGCGCCCGAACGTCTACACCTTATTTATATAAGGGCAAGCCAGTGGTGTTGAGCAAAAACATAGAACTTGATGCCAATGTGTCGGAGCGTGAGCGTCTCGACTGTGGCAAAACGGTGCGGGGATGGTCACAAGGTTACAAATCGGTGAAGTGGTTTGTGTCAGATGGCGACTACAAAAACGCGCGAAATCAGAGCAATGACGTCCCCGTCTTCCGCCTTGCAGACATAATTTTAGAAAAGGCTGAGGCTATCAGACGGGGCGCTGCGGCCACGAACGGTGATACACCACAAAGTCTTTTGAACCAGATAAGGTGCTATGTGCATGCTCCTGAGCTTGATCACGAACCGTCGTTACATGAGATTTTAGAAGAGCGCGGGCGCGAACTGTTCGACGAAAACTGGCGCCGGAACGATATGATACGCTTTGGAACCTTTGAAAATGAGTATGGATTCCATCGTCGTAATTTCCCAACGGCGCGCTTTGATAAGGAGCGTCGCGTATTCCCGATTCCCAAATCAACGCTCGATCAAAACGTAAACTGGAAGCAAAATGCAGGATATTAATTATATTCTTTGATAAAATAATATAAACCTAAAATCGTACAACTATGATGAAAAAGTATTTTTTACTGCTCTTTGTCGGTCTTATGATGTTCTCTCTTCAAAGCTTTTCAAAGCAAAATCAGGGAAAAGAGCATGGCCGGTTAACTGTAATTTCGTATAATATCCGGTTTGGAGTGGCCGACGATGGTGCCAATTCGTGGCAGTTCCGCAAGGCTGCAAGTACGGCGATGGTGCTTGATCAGCGGCCTGATATTTTTGGCTTGCAGGAAGCCTATGACTTTCAGGTCGACTATTTGCGGCAGCATTGCAAAGATTATTTAAGTGTGGGCGTACCGCGTGATGACGGTAAAAAGATGGGCGAAATTATGGCTATATTCTATAATAAAAAGGTAATCGAACTTGAACGGTGGGGTACTTTCTGGCTCTCGCCCACACCGTCGGTGCCTTCCAAAGGCTGGGATGCGATGTGTAAACGCACTGCAACCTGGGCCTTTATGAAGGACAAGCGTACGGGTAATCGCTTTTTCTATGTCAATACACATCTTGATCACATTGGTGTTCAGGCACGCATTAACGGTCTGCAGCTTGTTATCGATACCATTGCACGAATAAACAAAGACAACTGTCCGCTGATTTTAACGGGCGATTTCAACGTAATACCTACTGATTCGTGTCTGAATAACATTCACAAACAGATGGAAGATGCGCGCCAGACAGCCACAAAAACCGACATCCGTACGACGTATCAGGGATACGGAGCCGCTGACAACGTTCCCATTGACTATGTGTTTTACAAGGGCTTTACGTCGTGCCCGCTTTTCGAAGTCATATCAAAACCGTATGCCGGTGTGAAATACATATCTGATCATTATCCCGTAAAAGCCGTACTCCAATACTAATAACCGTATATAATATCATATAACCGGGGCACCCATTCGGGTGCACCGGTTATGTTTTATAATTTATGAGGCAGAAACTATGGGTACGTTTG
>CALIIG010000078.1 GCA_938018155.1 uncultured Prevotella sp. | reverse complement strand
CCGCCGCACCGTACAGAAGTTTGATGTTGTACCGATTGATACGCAGGCCTTCGGTAAAGCGGCGGTATGCCGGTTCGTACAGCCCGTTGCTAAAATACATATCGCCGAGCTTGAGCTGGAAAAGCTCATTCGTCGGGTATCGCGCAATACCTTCTTCGAGCAGCGCAGCAGCGGTATCCCAGTTTTCCGCTTGCACTGCCGCTTCCGCCTTTTGCAGCAGCTCATCAGCGCTCGATGTACCCGATGCAGGGAAAAGGTACAATGGTAATAGAAACAAAAACACCACGAGAATTATTCCATTGTGATGGATATGCCTGCTGCGATGTTTATCGGTCGGGCGGTATTTTCGGTATTGCGCTTTCATTTGCCGTTCCTCCGATTTCGATTCCAAGTGTTTTTTCCCTGCTTTTTCTCCGAGCGGTAGAGCTGCTTTGCAATCGCAACATCTTCGTCGGTACAGGACGGCGCAAACTTTGCTTTTTGAGTGAGTGCGTAAAAGGCGTCGCTCGGATGCTTGTGCAGCCGTTTCAGCGTGAGGATGATTTTCCGATTATTCCGTGAACATCTGATAATCAGATACGGATAGGCGCGGAAGGCGCCGTACAAGAGAAGCACAACGAGTACAGCAATGCAGAACAGTATTCCGCGGTGCGTTTTAAAGAACTGCGAAACACGTTGAGCAACGGTTTGGGCTTCTGCCGCCGAAAGCGTTCCGCCGTGCCTGACACGGAGCGCCGAGCGGTTTAATAGGATTTCGTCGAGGAGCTGCGTAAACTGATCCCCGCCCGCCTGAAAAGAAAAATCGAGCGATTCACCGTCTGCGAGCTGTTCGGTGGTCGGGTCTATATCCACCCAGCCGAGATAGGGGAAAAAGACTTCCACCCACGCATGAGCCATATTCGCCCGTACCGGATAATAGTTGAGGATGCCCGATTCAAGCTGTAGAAAAAATCCGGCAGCAAGCCGCGCAGGAATGCCGAGACTGCGGAGCATGAGACAGTACGCAAAGGCGAAGTACGAGCAATAGCCCTTTTTCGATTCGGTTACAAAATAGCGCAACTGATCGCCGTCGGGAGCCTGCCCGGGACGAAGCGAATATCGATACTCGCCCTCGCGGAAATAGTCGAGCAAGGCGTAAACCTTATCATAGTAGAGCGCAAAGGGGGCGGTAACCGATTCTGCGATAGGAAAGAGCAGCGCCTTTGTGCCGGAATCTACGGACGTATAAAAACGCAAGGATTCCGCCGACAACCCTTCTGCCGGATTTCCCGACGGCGGCTCCGCCGTAATAAGGTCGAGCGGCACGCCGTGCAGTATCTCGCTTTCCACCTTGTAAGCGCCTTTAAAGCTCACCGTGTCCCAAACCGTATACGGCGTTACCGACAGCGGATAATCGAGCGCAACAAGGGAGTCGGGATCGAGGTTGACGGTAAATATTTCCTGACTGACCCGCTCGCGGCACAGGAAAGACTGATGCGGAAGTTCCGCCGGTTGCTGAGTAATCCGCAGCGGCTGCTCCGGTTCGCCGGGCGCCGACTTTTCGTAAAAACCTTTTTGCGGACTCCAGCCGGACAGGTACATACGGCGGAACAAGTGTGAATCATATTCCTGATCAACATGCACCACCATCACCAGATTGGTGTTCATTTTTACTTCATCCTGCAACTGCAAAAACTGAGAAAAATCGAACTCGAAAAGCTTTTGTTCGAGCAGTCCGCCGTTATTGCCGACGGAGCCTTTATTAAATGTCCTGATGAGGAGCGCAAGCAAAACCGCCGTTAAACCGATAAAGATGAGTGCAAACGCTGCGAACCGTCTGCGTTTTAAAAAAGGAATGCAGAGCAAGGCTGTTTGAAGCAGCATGAAAATACCGGCAAAGCCCGCCGCAAAGAGCGGATGGGAAAAGGCTGTTAGGCGATAGTGCTGCTGCGGAAAAAACAGCAGGGAGAACACGAGAATAGCAGCAAGCGGTTCATAACGCCGCCACCGTTCGGTATAAATGAACAGCGCTGTTGAGGTAACGCTGATGAAGGCGGTAAGCGCAAGTAAGCCGAATATCAGCTTGATGCGCAAAAAGAGGGTATCCGCAATAAGCTGCGGTATCAACGCGAGCAAGCCGAGTACACATGCAGGGATAAGCAGCGCGGCGGAAAAGCCGATAATCGCTGCCGCTTCCGCACGAATTCCCTTTCTATGCAGAAAGTGAATTATCGCCGTGCAGCAAAGCCCCCATACCGGCAGCGCCGCTGCGGGCAGAATACCGGCAAGATAGCGGTACGGTACCGAAAGAAGCAGCAGGAGGGAACAGATACGGAGCACGGCGGCAGGTTTAGAGTAGTTCTGCATGGCAATTTCCTGCGGTAAAGATACGGAGTTCCCGTTCGGCAGCTTCCTGCACCTTTCGATAAAAAGCATCCTGCCGTGCGGAAGCGGCGGAAGAATACAGCAGCCGATGTATCCCCCTCCGGCTAAGAACACGATGCGCTCGCTCATCGAGCGGCGTATGTTCTTCCGATACCGGCGGCGCGGCAAGACAAAAAAATGTTTCAACGCCGGTTATATCTTCTGTACGCGACGGGCGAAACGACACACCGGCTGCATTGCGAGAGACGCCTCCGGTCGGCATATAACAGTATAACAATCCCCCGCCGTCCGGTACTGCATTAAAGACTTCCGCCGCGTCGGGAAGCGCTTCCGGTGAAGCACGGAGCGCCGGTATGGCTAGCAGATTTTGTATCTGTGCAGCAGCAGCGGACGCTTCTTCCGTTATTTCGTACCGCTGCAAGGACTGCTGCGGATAATCATATAATAGAAGAGAGCATTGGATTCCGGCATTGAGCAGCTCTATAATCACGCCGGAAAGGCGGCCGATAAAGGCATCAAAAATGGAAGCAACCCAAGCCCGTTCTTTTTTTTTCATGCACACCGGCTCTTCTATATATATCGTTAAGCGCTTAACCGGCGGCGGTTCAAAAGCGCCGAGCTTTATGGAAAGCGTATTTGTGTGTGCGTAGAGCTTCCAGTGAATTTTCCGCGGATCGTCGCCGGGAAAATACGGGCGCGATTCATAGAGTTCATTCATGCGCTCTTGCGACGGAAGGTCGTTTACGGTGCGGGAACGGAGGTCGGGAAATACCGTTTTTTGCGGCGGCTCTTCCAAGAGTTTGAGCAGCTTGTTCGAGCATTCCACATTCATACGCTCGGCTAACCATATAATGCTTACCTTGTAGCCGCTCATGCTCGACTTCATATTGAGCTTGTGTGATAACAAGTCACTCTCGGCCTCAAAGATGGCCGACTGCTGGTTTTCTGCCCCCATGAGCGTCATCCACTGGCTCATTGTAAAATAAGCACCGCCCTTAAGCATCTGCCGCCATTCGGCAGCGAAGTCGTCACTTGTTACTTTTCTATCGGCACTACTGCCCTTAGGCTTTATAACGGGGTATGAAAAGTGAAGGTCAGGATGTTCAAATTTGCGCAGCATAGCTTCAGCATTGGTTACCGCCGCTCCGCTTTCGAGTATGCTATGCCCTTCATATCGTTCGCCGAGCAGGTAAGAGGCAAATGCCAAAGCCAGCGCAAGTTTTCCGCTTCCCTCGGGCCCGGTGAAGAGCATGGCATGAGGAACGCGCTGTTCTGATACAAGCTGAAGAAGTCGTTCGCGGGCTTCGTGCTGTCCTATAACGTCGGCAAACTGCATTTACAAAACTTGTTTTAATACCTCAACCACACTGTCAACGGCCGAGATAGTATAAAAATGAATATTGCTTACCCCCGCAGCATACAGCTCTTTACACTGCAGTGCCGTCCAGGCAATGCCCAAAGCGCGCGCCTCTTCATCAGTAGAACACTTCACAGCCCTGGCTGCAAGCTCCTGCGGCATATCACAATGGAACGTCTTTGGCACCTGCGTAAGCTGTGATAACTTTGAAAAGGGTTTGATGCCGGGGATGACAGGTATGGTTATTCCTATCTTACGGGCACGCTCAACAAAGCTGAAATATTTGGTGTTATCGTAGAAAAGCTGTGTAACTGCATATTCAGCTCCCATATCCTGCTTTTGCTTAAGGTATGCTAAATCCATCTCCATATTGGGTGCTTCCTCGTGTTTTTCAGGGTAAGCAGCAACGCCATAGTGGAACGATTCGCCCTTATGCTTCATGCCACTGCCGTCAATAAAATAGCCTTCATTAAAGCGATTAACCTGACCAATAAGCTCTGTGGTATGACTATAACCGCCCGGTGTAGGCGTAAACATGCTGTCGTTGCGAGCCTTGTCGCCCCGCAACAGCAACACATTATTGATGTCAAGAAACTGCAAATCGATAAGTTCATACTCAATATCTTCCCTTGTGGCCCCGCTACATATTAAATGAGGCACCACGGGCACATGGTAACGCCGTTGTATGGCTGCCGCTATGGCTATGGTTCCCGGGCGGCGGCGCACACGCTGACGCTCATATTGTCCATTCGCCAATTCGCGATACACATACTCGCTGTGATGTGTTGTGATATTGATATACAGAGGATTGAAACCGCTTATCTTGTCAATGCTACGAAAAAGCACCTCTGTACCGTTACCCTTCAGGGGCGGAAGTACCTCAATTGAGAACCTGCGGCCTCCGTCGTTATGGTTCAGTATACTGGTGATATTCATGTTACGCGCTTATCAACATATCAGGTTACAAAGATAGCAAAAAAATAAGAATAATGGCTTTGTTGAATTAAGGAAATAGCGTAAAGCCTGTTATATACGGTGGTTTTACAGTTTTTTTCATGATAAAGATTAAGCCTTTGTTCTTTTAACAAACAACTATTAACTATTAAATGTAAGAATAATTCTGACTATTTCAGCTTCCCGCTTTAATGATTCTTATTTGTAAAGATTGATACTCCTCACGTAATGGACATCGGGCAGGCAGAAAACTTTTCTCCCACCTGTCCTGTATCTGCAACCATAATACCGGATACGGCCTGCTTTTCCGATACCTTTGGTGCAATGCTGCTCCAATATGCTGCATCAGGCAGGATACTTCATCAAAAGTTTATCTGTGACGAAACCAACAAGGATTACCTTAATAGTTTCAGATGCACTGAAGAAGATGGAACCCGGATAAATGCAACGCTGTATGATTGCAGGCCGTAACCTCACGCCCTATGCAGATGTGTCGATTTGCCAATTGCAGATAGTCAGGAGGCTTATTGCCGAAAAGCACACTTGTCCGCAGGTTTCTGACTGCCGGCATTAACGAAAAATATATTCTCTATCGGCAAAGAAGAATTTATAGCGTGCTTTGATAAATGACGTGACAAATGGAAAAAATCCAAAGAACAAACACTGTAATTCTTCCTTACATTTATAAAGTTATCCTATAAGGCAGCATGGATTCCTCCATATGGCAATTTAAATTCCATAATAAGAGCATCAAAATTTCCTGCTAAGAGAATAAAATTCTCTGCTAACACCATTTAAATTCTCTTATAGGACAATTTCACCCTCTTATGAGTATTTATTATCAGGCAGTTACGAACGCGTTTTTTACTCCTGAAGCATGTGAAAGAAAAGGCGCAGAACAGCCGTTCTACGCACCGTCAATTTAAAACGCCCTTATGAAAGTGTCCGTTTTCAATCTCATAATTTTTTACAGAAATAAGTATTCTCCAGCATAACATACATTGGGCAGGATGGAATAACCATCCTGCCCAATGTATGTTACACCTCAAAGTCTTTGCAGTACATATACAACAACTTTGAACTACCTATGTCAGAATTCATCCTGGACGCGCTACCCCAAACTGTAAGGCCCTCATATCAGATGCCTTTGTACCTGTCATGGAAAACTCTGATCCAAAGGATTATTTACATTTCATAACTACCTGCCCTCTGTTTTCTGCTGAAAAGTTACGACTGTAATCAGAAGCGGTAGCCTATTGTAAGCAATGCCCGTGTGCGCTTAAAGGTTACACTTGTAGCATCAACAACATTGAAGTCGGCAGCGTAAGCGGGATAGTTCGTGCTGCCACTCGGCAACTTATAATTCTTCTCGTCCGGAGAATAGCTCATGAAAGGATAGAAATCTCCCTTTGTCTGCGAATATTGAACAGCTGCATCAAAGAAGAACTTTTTATAATTATAGCCCAGACCGAACGTAATTCTATGGGTTGCCTTCCAGTTAGTATAATCCGTAGATGTTGCATACATCGTTCCATACGATTCAATGCCGCCATCACGATAAGCATCGGCTTTAAACATCGGGCTGACATAATTATAACCCAGACGAATTGAGAAATCTTTCACCGGCTTGTATTCAGCTCCCAGCTTCAAGGTACTAACACCTTTCAACATTTCTCTTGTATTTCTGTTCATATTAAGGTCACGCGAGCTGCTATCGTAGTAATCGTTTTCGTTAACCCTGTTATCGATTCGGCTATAATCTGCATATTCGTAGGTTGCACCTAAAGCAAGGCTCTTTCCTATGGTATGTCCCAGGCTCACACCAAACGTCCATGGCGTATAAATTTTATAGTCATAGTTGGCTGAAGCCGTCTGACCCTGATCGCGATTCATCGATATATCATTATCGCCTCTCAGACTAAGGTCATAGAAAACCGGTGTACTCATATAAGCACCCACACGGAAAGGTGAATCAGCTATTGGCCGGAATATGGCACCTAACTTAAAGTCAACCCCTACTCCTGTAATACGAAGGCTCTCCCATGACTCTGAAAAGGCGTTCCTCTCAAGCGACTCTGTATAATAACTATTACTATTATAATGAACATCATGCAGACCAACTGTTAACCCAAGAAATGTACGATCCTCAATATTTCCACTAATATTAAAGTCATATTCTCCAATATAGCCCTTCTGATATTGTCCGAAAAGATATTCGGTACCGTTGAGATAATCCATACCTATCTGCTTACCATTGGCATCTTTAATAGGCGTCATCTCCTTTTCGTAATTCGCATCTACCCCGTTCCATAAATATTTGCTGCCCAACGGGAATTTAAGAGCCGTCAGTTTATTTTGTGAGGCATGAACCGGAAGACCATTAACATACGACGGTATAGTCAAACTGTTACCGGCTGTAAGTATCTGATCGAAATTCCTGCTTTTATGAAAATTGAAACCAAAGTTCAGATAAGAGTCACTATCCGTACGTGTAACATATACAACTCCAATTTGATCAAAGCTGGCATTAACCTTGTCACCTTTTATCTTTGCGCCTAAGCTGCCATACTTTGGTGATGTCGTAGCATTTCCCTGAGCAACAAAACCACCAGAAACTGAAGCCTGACTGTTTCTGAACAATCCTATACCTGCAGGGTTACTGCTTATGGTTGACACGTCAGCACCAAGGGCCTCCATAGCACCTCCCATACCTACATAGCGGGCAGTACCATTAAGTTCGTTGCCAATTAACTTTGTATCCTGATATGTTTCTTGTGCTGCCACTTGTAAAGCGAACAAGGGTAAAGCAGCCGCAAGACAATATTTTATATTTTTCATCTTTTATTCTCTATTAATATTACACCGGAAATAATTTATTGAATATAAATAATCCTCTTTATCTGCGACCGCCACCAAAATGACCGCCGCCTGCAGGAGCCGAATGACCACCGCCAAAACTACCTGACGACATGCCGCCCGAGGGCACTCCTCCGCCAAAGTTTCCTCCTCCGAAACTACCATTTGAACGCGAAGGGGCACTAAATACCGGATTATTTTGTATTGTAGAGTTCGATGGATAACTATCACGACTGCCAAACGAACGGTTACTACGGCTTCGCGATGTTGTTCCACCTGAATAACGCCCACGATTTGTCGCTATACCGCTTCCGGCCGAATAGTCTCTGTTCGTGCCCGGGCCTCCCCAGCTGCGCCATCCGGTTACACCGCCCGATACACCGGCATAGTAACGTCTCCCATAATAATATGGATCGCTCCAGCCGTAACCATAATACGGATAACCCCAGCCATACCAGCCCGAATAACCGTAATACCACGGATCGTACCAGCCTGTATAGCCATAATACCATGGGTCATAGGCTCCATACCAGCCACCATATCCATAATACCATGGGTCGTACCAGGCATTATACCACGGTCCCCAGCGATATGCTCCATAGAACCAGGGGTCATAGAAACCGTCCCAACGTGACATACGACGGGTGTAAGCGTAGTCGTCATCAAACCTCGCACTGCCTGGATAAACATATGCTGTATCAATGTAAACAGAATCGGGGGATCCCCCCGGCATCCTCTGATAAGTAACAATATCGTTGCCAAGACTGTCCTTACCTATCTTCTGATAATAACTTTTCAGGCGTCCGCGACGATTATATTCATCTACACTCCGATTGCTACCCCTATAATAGGTCGGCGTGTTTTCTCTGGAGCTTTTACTGACACTTTTGGTTGGCGTAAAATAAACGTCATCCTGTGCTAATGCAGAAAGAGGCATTACTCCGGCAAGAGCTAAAAATAGAAATAACTTTTTCATTTTGTCTTACTCCTTTATTAATGTTATATGGTTGTTCTTACTATGTTATTATTCACGCTACAAATTTACTTCACATCATCATACAAAAGTAAGGAAAAACCCTAAACGCATATAGGTTTTTCCCTAATTTTTATACTTTTGCAACCAAACAGATTTGAGTATGGAATATCATGTAATTAATTTTAAGATAGATACGTCAGCCGAATTATTGCAAATCGCAAGAGACCTCATTGCCGATGCGGCAGGAGAGGCGGGATGTGAATCGTTTGAAGACGCAGACAATGGCATAAAAGGATATGTTGAACAAGGAAAACTCAATATAAATATGCTTAACGAAGCCATACAAAACTTCCCTTTAATTGATACTAAAGTATCTTATACCATTGAAGAAGCAGAATATAAGGATTGGAACCATGTTTGGGAAGAAGCAGGATTTGACCCTGTTCATGTTGATAATAAAGTAATTATCTACGATGCCAGGCAAACTATTCCGGATATTCCCAAGGGTATTCTACCTGTGTTTGTTCAGGCACGACAAGCCTTTGGTACCGGCACACACCAAACTACACAGATGATTATATCGACCTTACTTTCACTCCGGCTACATGGCAAATGCGTATTAGACTGTGGATGCGGCACAGGAATACTTGGCATTGTGGCGTCAAAGTTAGGGGCAGACAGTGTTATGGCATACGATATAGATGAGTGGAGCGTTGAAAACACACGCCATAATGCACAGCTTAACCATGTTGATCATATCAAAGTCTTACAAGGAGATGCCAGTATTATAACTCGTTTCAACGAAAAATTCGATGTTATTGTCGCCAATATTAACCGCAATATCCTTCTCCATGACATGCCCATCTTTAAGAGGGTATTGGCTAATGATGGCATCCTTATTCTTAGCGGGTTCTATGCCGATGATATCGTTTTACTCGAAAAACAGGCTGCTTCACTCGGGCTTACCCTTACAGAGGTGAAGGAAAAGGACGAATGGCGAGCCTGTATCTTTCAGAAAAAAGAGCAATAAACTCTCTTTATTTCTGTTGAGGATTATAGAGTTGAGGCATCCAAACTTTGAAAAATGGCAGTGATGCCGAAGCATTACCAGCCGAAGCATAATCGCATAATTCAATGTCTATCGGGCTGTCTCCCTCTTCTTTATATGATTCGGGAAGGAATTTTCCTCTGAAAACCATACTTATTTCAGGATTGTCGTTCGCAACGGGTATCAGTTCCAGCTTACCTTCCTTATTTAAATAAGGTGTAACCACAGCCTCAAGGCCAGGTCCTGCAAGGCGTGAGTCGCGCGCTAATACTACGGGACCTCTGCTAATGGCAACGTACTTTGGAATACTTCCTGTTTGTGTAATTCGTGGTTGCATGTCAAATTTTAAAGAAATAACATCACCGTCTTTCCACTTTCGGGTGATACGGAGGAACGCTCCATGCTTTACCCCTTTTACCTCTTCGCTGTTTACTCTAACATTAGTGACCGTGCTCCATTCTGGTATACGGAATGAAAGGGTCATCTCTTCCCCCTTCTTCATAGCCAATGCTATTCGAATGTCACCGGCTTTCTCGTAATTTCCCTCTTGTATTAACGTTATTCTCTGTCCAAGAGGTGATGTAACCTGATATTCACCGGGTATATAAAGGCATACCGTTACACCACCATTACCTTGCAAAACCGTCATATCAGGAATAGAAAACAAGCCACGGGGGCCGCTTGCTTCACAGCAATTCAAACCCATATTACACTGTTGTGAGCCGGGAAGTCTTTGCCCGGAAAGTGGCGTATACTTAGCCCAGCTTGCGCCTTCGCGTCGCATTGCGCCAAGAAGTGCATTATAGAACGTCTGCTCTATGGCGTCGGCATACTTGCTGTTACCCGTAAGTAACAGCAGTTGCTTGCTTAATTTTATCCACGTTGCTGTTACACACGTTTCCTGATAATGTTTAACAGGAGCATACTGTATGGCTTTACCGCCAAACCATGCTTCCATTGCCGACCCCGAACCTGTTATATTTATCTCCGTATCCATGATGCTCTGCCACGTCGCTTTCACTGCATTAAGATATTGTGGGTTACCTGTAAGCCGGTAAAGTTCAGCCAATCCTTCATAGCACGACATCATTTCGTATGCCTTCTGCCCCTGTTTCCAGTTATACCAATCATTGGCATCGGGTTTAGAAAAGCGTTGCCCCACGGGTACATTGGCCTTTGAAAGTAACTGCGGACCATCGGCAGTCTCCCAACTTTTTACAATATTCTCTGCAAAATCAAGATACTGTTTCTTTCCTGTAAGCGAATAAAGGTAACAGAATGGTTTCAATATGGACGAAGCTGCCATACCTCTATGATTACCCAATGAGGAAATAGAGACATTCCTGTTTTTTAATTCTGCCATCAAACAATCGGCCTCCTTCGCAGCTGCAACCAATGCCTTTTTGTCTTTTGACAAACTATAATAGTCGAGCAAACCGAGCATACAGTACTTGCATCCCCAAATATCCCATTCCCTTAATCGGGCTTCAGGCGCATAGTTGCCAATGTAACCGTCGGCAGCCTGCGTAGCGATGAGCTTGTCAACAGCCTGTCTCATCAAACTCATAAGAGCAGGAACGGGTTTATATTGATAGGCAATGACAGCCGAACACATCCATTTTCCCCAAAACTCTCCTTGCCACAGATGGGTCTCTGTTCGCTTTAAGAACGGACTAACCAAACGATCTACGTCTTGCTTTAAAATGCCATTATTATATGCTTTCGACAATTGGGCACCCACATACCCTCGTAACACTTCACTATTTGCAGGCATCAGACAGTCACTTACCATCTTTTTTCCACTCCTTGCCTGTGCTGACAGACAAAAGACAAAGGCTACAGCCATAATACTTTGTTTCATAGGTATTCAAATATTATAGTTTTTAGTGACGTTTAAATAAGCCCAAACCAATTATGAAATGCAGCTTCCTGCTGCATTTCCATGTGGTTTAATCATTTGGGAGAAAGCAGTATTCCGTCCCGGGAAGGGAGTATTTAGTCACCCCCGGCGAACTGTTTGATACGTTGTTCTTCCGATAACTTGCATATTAATAATGTGCCATCGTGTTCGGCAACGATATAATCGTCCAACCCTTGTACCACTACTTTCTTCTCATTAGCTGTATGAATAATACAGTTATGGGTTTCAAAGGTTTTTACATCTGGCCCAATGCAGCTGTTTCCATACATATCACGCTTCGACTGCAGCAGCAAAGCACCCCACGTTCCCAGGTCACTCCACCCGAAATCAGCAGGGCAAACAAATATCTCTTCTGCCTTTTCCATCACGGCATAGTCAACAGAGATATTCTCACAATCGCCATAGCATTCGTCAATAACAGCCTGTTCCCGAGATGTTCCAAGCACATCCTTCATGCGTTCAAATATATTATTGATTCCCGGCGCATAAATACGAAGGGCGTTTACAATCGTTTCGGCACTCCATACAAATATGCCTGCGTTCCAGAAATAGCTTTTTTCGCTGATATAGCGTGTAGCGGTGGCCAGGTCAGGCTTCTCACGAAACGAGTCAACACGGTATATTTCCTGATGCCTTGGTGCATTACCCGACAGGTCGGCCTTTATGTATCCATAGCCCGTTTCGGGGCGCACGGCTTTCATTCCCAGTGTAACAATGGCATCGGTTTCACTTGTAAAGCTCAGGCATTCCTTGATAACGCGCTGAAATTCTATCACATCGGTCACAATATGGTCGCTGGGTGTAACCACAATATCAGCACGTTCATCGCACATTTTAATACGCCAGCTTACATAAGCTATACACGGAGCCGTATTACGGCGGCAAGGTTCGAGCAGAATATTCCCAACAGGGATTTCCGGAAGCTGCTTATGAACCAGTGCAGCATAACGCTTATTGGTTACAACCCACATGTTTTCGGGTGGACAAATACCCTTAAAACGGTCGCAGGTTTGCTGAATAAGTGTGCGCCCTACTCCCAAAACGTCAATGAATTGCTTGGGAGTTTCAACTGTACTCATGGGCCAAAAGCGACTCCCTACGCCGCCAGCCATAATTACCAAATGGTTATGCGATAATACTTCTTTCATGATATGCCCTGTTTTTTCTTAATGTTTTTATGCGAAATTAAATGTAATTTGCGTTATGTATATGTCACCAAATTTAGCTATTTTATATGATACCTACAATGCTTTACCATAAAAACAACTCATTTGGCACATTTTTAGTTGTATCGTATAAAGAATAAACGTTTTGTAGAACAATAGCAACACGAAACCGTCATGCAACTATTCATTGTAGCTTCTACACTTTTTATATGCCTCGTTTATGTAGCAAGGCGCATCTGTATTGCCTTTACCGCCAAGGCCGGCGACCCTTGTTACGGATGCCGGCTAAAACAATCGTGCAGTAAACACGCTGCAAAAATTAATGGTGCTCGGGCACAACGGCAAAATAAACCGCATCATGGTCGGTCAGATTCTCCATGTAATGACTGTGGCCTTCGGGACAATAATGGCACTGCCCTGCATGACACACCTCCGTCCGGCCGTCATAATGAAAGGTAAGCGTGCCGCTAATCAGAAATATTATCTCACAGTTGCCTTCATGAGTATGTAAGCCACTCGATGCGCCCGGCCGCAAAGTTGAATACATTATCTTTACCTTGTCATCAACATAATTGCGGGTATCAAGTGCGCCTTCGCCGCCTTTGAACTTCTCTAAGCGGGTTTCCGCAATCTTTTCAAAGTCAATAATCATAATGTTTATAGCGTATTAAGATTGTTACTAAACTACAATTACTTGTACCTCACAAAGGTAAAAAGAAGTTTTAAAAATATACTCTGCCGACAAAAGAAAAAGTATTTCTACTCCTCAACTTTAATCTGCTCGCAACTTACAAACACCATTTTCAACTCAAATTATCGTTGAAAAATTTTGAATAAATGCTCATTATTTTACGCCTGTAGAGAGAATCCCGGCTCCTTATAACGAAAACGCTGTTCTTAGGCATAACATATAAGGTGCTAATATACAGTGTTTTACATTCGCAACTCCTTGTTTTTAAAATATCCTACACCTGTTTTTCGTTGCCTTTACGGCGTAATGGCTTCTCTTTTTCATGGGTAAAAGTAGAATTTTCAGTTTAAAAAGTACATATAAAATATGAAAAACGGAAAAATGCAGCGATAACGTTATCAATC
>CALIIG010000077.1 GCA_938018155.1 uncultured Prevotella sp. | reverse complement strand
GTTTGTTCTGTTATTACTTTTGTCCCACATATTCCTTTTCATGGGTATGCTTATCTTCTTCTTGAAAAAATGCGGAGCAAATACAGGAAAAGGTTGATGAAATCGAGATACAAAGTCAGTGCGCCAAGCAAGGCAAACTTCTGTGCCTCTTCCCCGGTATCGGGCATTTCCAGAAGTATTCGTTTAATCTTTTGGCTGTCCCATGCGGTCAATCCTACAAAAACACCTACACCGATATAGCTTAAAATATAGTCGAACATAGAGTTTTGCATAAACAAGTTAACCACCGTTGCAATAATTAACCCTATAAGAGCCATGTAAAGTATGTGACCAATCACCGATAAATCTTTCTTTGTGGTATAACCATAAAAGGCCATTACGCCGAAAGTTCCGGCAGTAATAAAGAACACCTGGCTTATGATGGTGATGTCGCATACCAGGAATATGACCGACAATGTAACGCCATTCAGTGCTGCATACAGGGTAAAGAGCATCGTTGCCGTACTTAATGATAGCGTGTTAAGGCGCGCAGAGATGTACCATACCAACGCCAGCTCGGCAATAATCAGTCCGAAAAAGGTAAACCTGCCCGAGGAAATCAGTGTAACTAATGACGGACTGGCAGCCACACCATAGGCACAAATGCCTGTGATAACGAGGGCAAGAGCCATCCATGTATACACCTTTCGCATCAGTGCAGGCATAGCTTGCGTACTGATTTTTTCTAATCCATTTACATTCATAGTAGTAATTATTATGTGTTTATGATTTGTTTTTGCAATAAGCGTGCCATTATTCTCCGGGCTTTATAATGTTGTTTTGTAGCCTTCGTGGCTTTATGGCATTGTGCAGTAAGTGTTGCAGGGCCGCTATTTAACAATAACTTTGCGCGTCTTGTTGCCTTTCGTTTGGATAATGTTAACGCCTTTTTGTAGAGTTTCCGTATGTGTTCCGTCGGGCAGATAATAGTTGGTGCTTCCTGTTTCTGAAATGTTCCCAACTTCTTTAGTGTCTGTTCCCGTATCTTTCAGCGGACGAATATTAACCGTCATCGACCTGCCGTATCGGTAACGAATCTTATTTAAGTCGTAAAAACCGTCGCCACCGCCCAGTCCGTACACCACATGGAAGCGACCTTCCTTGTCGTATCCGTCAACAACAAAGCTGTGAGCACCGTAGCTTTCGGTCAAACCGCCGTAAATAACAGGGCGTCCTGCCGACAACTGTTCGTAAAGCGTGCAGAACCATAAGCTGTCAGAGCACTCGTCAAAACCGCCCATATATTTGATGGAAGGGTCGTAACCGAAGTGATTTGTCATTGCATGGGCCACGTCCATATCAAATGCACCACTGTCAAATTCGCTGTATTTCATCTGCACTGCCGCCCCACAGTCGGCCATCAGTCGGGCTACGGCTTCCTGTTCTGCGGCAGTGCGGTGGTCGGATAAGGTGTAACTGTCTTTCATCATATCCCACTGATAGATACTCTTGCCGAAGTCAACCTCAACGTTGTGTTGCTGTCCGTCGTCGCCTCTGTACCAATAATTCACGTTTCCTTTGCCTTTATCGGGGTATTGATAGTATTTCATTACCTGAGCCATAGCCGTTGCAATGCATCCCGTAAGGCAGTGGTTGCTCGACGATGGTGCCGTAGGGCAATTGTTATTATAGGGCGAACCTTGTTCCCATCGGGTTGTAAGCAAGGGCTTTACTTCTGTCTTGATGTTGGGAAGCAACGATAAATACCATTTTCTGGCTACGGGTTCGTCGCCCCATACCGCAGTTGTGGCAACGAAAATAGCAGGTAGAAGGAGTAAAAATTTTCTCATAAATACAACCCCATACTTCATGTTGCTGCAAAAGTAGGCAAAAAAACTGAATGTGAAATAACTTTCGTGTGGGAAAGATTGGCGTAATATATATAAAGATTAGACTTTTGTTTTGCTGCAAAGTACGAAATAATTACCTTTGCAATATATATCTGTCATATTCCGATGACATTCAAATATATCGACTTTAACGTTTTTGTCTTATGAAAAAACTTTTTATTTTCTTCTTTCTTTCTCTCGTCTCCGCGATGGCTTATGCCGGTACACCGCTGCAGGTTACCACGTTGAGGCTTTCAAACGGTTTCACAGTGTGGCTGAATGAAGACCATACTCAGCCTAAGGTTTACGGCGCAGTGGTGGTGAAGGCCGGCGCAAAGGACTGCCCTAACACGGGTATTGCCCACTATTTTGAACACATATTGTTTAAAGGTACCGACAAGATAGGTACGGTAAACTATGCTAAAGAGCGACCGTGGCTTGACAGTATCTCGGCCCAGTACGACCTTTTGGCCCGTACTTCCGACCCTGCCGCACGCACCCTTATACAGCAGCATATCAACAAACTCTCCATAAAGGCAGCCGATTATGCCATTCCCAACGAGTTCGAAAACCTGATAACGACTTACGGTGGCACTGGTTTGAACGCCTATACAACCTTTGATGAAACGGTGTATCATAACTATTTTGCCCCGCAATACATCGTGCAGTGGTGCGAACTGAACAGTGAACGGCTCATCAATCCGGTGTTCCGCCTTTTTCAGGGCGAGCTTGAAACGGTATATGAAGAGAAGAACATGCAGTCTGACAACATGTTGCTGCAGGCCGCTGCCGCTGCACAGGCAAGAGGATTTGCAGGTACACCCTATGCCTGGCCAGTGATGGGGTCGACCGAAAACCTCAAAAACCCGCGACTTTCTGATATGCAACGGTTCTACAATGCTTATTATGTGGCCGGCAATATGGGGCTGATTCTCTCGGGCGATATTCAGGCTAGCTCGCTCCGTCCTTTGCTTGAGCGCACATTCGGACGTATTAAAGCCGGGCAGGCACCGGCGTCGGCAAAGTCGGTTTTGCCCAATTTCCGAGGAACATCACCCTTGAAACTGAAGCTCCCCATACCTGTTATGAAAGCCGAAGGCTATGCCTTTAAAGGACCTGATGAACATAATGCCGACTATATGCCAGTGCAGGTGATGCTGGCTATGCTCAATAATCATGCACAAGCCGGGCTGTTAGACTCGCTTACAAATGCTCATCTCATGATGGCTGCACAAAGTATTTCGTTCAATTTAAAAGACTTTTCGGCTTTCGGTTTCGGCTTTGTTCCGCAAATTCCGTTTGGTTCAAAGCGAAAGGCTGCACGCTTATGTTGGCAGCAAATAAACCGTTTGCGTACGGGAAACTTCCCGGATGAAATGCTGTCGTCGGCCAAATTGTCGCTGCGTCGCAATTTTGAGCGCGACCTTGAAGGCATAGATAAGCGTAGCGAGATGATGATAGACGCCTTTTCGCACGACCTGACGTGGAGCGAAATATTGCAGCGTGGCAGGCAGCTCGAAGCAGTAACGCGTAACGATATTATGCGTGTAGCCCGGCAATATATTAATGACGATTCGCTTAAATTGGTGAAAACCTATGGCTCTTATCCCAAAGAGCGTGTTACGCAACCGGGTTATCAGCCCGTGAAACCTGTGAATTCGGGACGCCGTTCGGCCTATGCCGACTCGCTTGCGCGTATTCCTTTCACGAAGGTTGAGCCGCGATTAGTCGATTTTAAGCACGATGCCACATGTCGTCAGCTCCGCCCTCTCGTAAAGCTCTACACGGTAAAGAACCCGCAAAACGATGTGTTTACCCTGCAACTGATATACCGTCGCGGTACAAGAAGCGACAAACGGCTCGAGGCTATGGCCGAATATCTGAACCATTTAGGAACTGACAGCCTGAAGCGCAGCCAGTTTGTACGCGCCCTTTACCACATAGGCGCATCAATAAATACGAGTAGCAGCAGCCAGGCGGTGACGGTAACCCTTACGGGTTTCGACCATCTTATGCAGCCTGCCATGGCTGTTCTGCATAATTTTCTTACCTGTCCCAAAGCCAACAAGCGTGCATTCAACAACCTGGTACAGGACAGTCGTATGGAAGAAAAAACATTTTTTAAGGAAAATAGCAATATAGCCAATGCCCTGTTGGGGCGTGTTGCCTATGGCGACAGCTCGTCGTACCTTTGCCGTATGACCGCCGGCGAATTAAAAAAACAAGGTGGCGAGGCACTCGTTACGCTGTTTAAGGATGTACAGCGCAGCCAGCTCGACGTAGTTTATACGGGTCAGCTGGCCGACAGCGTGGTTGAAAGGATGGTGAAAAGCTATGTACCCATCGGACAGGTTAGCCGTCCATGGCGTTACATCGAGCACAAATTGCTTACCTATGACGAGCCATTGGTTTATGTTTTCAATAATCCAAAGGCTCGCCAAACGATTATAAGTACATACCAAAGTGTACCTGCAATGCGTACGCCTGCTGAACGATCGCGTTTTAAAATGTGGGCCAACTACTTCGGTGGAGGCATGTCTTCGGTTCTCTTTCAGGACATAAGGGAGTTCCGTGCCCTCGCATATTCGGCCCAAGGACGTACATGGTTTACCGACTTAAAGCTTAATCCCGATTCGCCTTGTGCTTTTGTGACAAGTCTGGGTACACAGAGTGACAAGTCCATGCGGGCGTTGGGTGTGCTCGATTCCATTTTTACCGATATGCCTTTGCGTCCTGCAAATGTTGACGCTACACGACAACAAATTATCAATTCGGTAAACAACAGCTACCCATCGTTCCGCAATATGGGTAGTTACGTGGCTAACCAACAGCTGTATGGCTACACTGAAGATGCCGATAAATATCTTATTGAATCGCTCCCCGCAATGGGAATAGCCGATGTTACAGCTTTTTATGAACAAAATATACAGAAGGCTCCGCGTGTAACTACTATTGTAGGCAATAAAGCCCAACTCGATATGAAGCAGGTTTCGCGATGGGGACGCGTTGTTGAGGTGACGCAAAAGGATGTGTATCGCACCCGTTAAGTAAACTGTTACGGGCAGTATACTAACCTTGTTTTGCAAGTCTGCTTCTGTCTTTATGTTGTAAAGGTTATCGTTCGACGGCCGTCAGCAGCGTTGCTGACGGCCGTCATACCCATTGTTCAACGGCCACCGTACGCGCTGTTGACGGCCGTCGAACAGTGACCGGCAGGTAACAATTCCGGGAGGCTATGGCTTTATTTTATGCAACATGCTGATACTAAGTAGTTTGAATACTGATAAAATGGTATAACAATGACGGAATATGGGTCTGTAATAATCGGAGCAAACGTACACCTGCAATCTTGTACTTGATAAAACAAAAGCCTGCCACACGATAGTGACAGGCCTTTATTTTGAACGACAGGATAGCAGCGTTTGCGTAGCTTGCCTATTTCCTGACAAGTTTTTTACCGTCTGAAATCACAATACCCTTATAATTTTTCGTAACAGGCTGCCCTGCAATGTTATAATAGTTTTTGGCTGAAACCGGACGGGGCATGGTTGAAACCCCTGTATTTGCTGGCGTAGCGTCGTATAAACGATAAAAGTTTCCATGGTCGCCAATGATTAAATCGTTGCCCCTGAAGGCAGCCGATTCGGGTTCTCCCTTAAATCCAAGGCTTACCAAATCAACCTTTTGTATCTCCTTTCCCGTGTTAAGGTCGACGATAGCAAGGGTGCCCTGGTTTTTGAAACCGTGCAAATGGTAAATATAATGGCCTTTAATGGTTGCGCCCTGACCTACACCGGAGATGGTGATGCGGACGCGCTCTTCAACCCCGTTCACCGCACTGATGTTTACATTCTTGAAGGTAAGCGCGGGAATTTTTACCTTTGAGTAGCTGCGTCCATACGGCCCGTTGCTGTAAATCCACAAGTATTTGCCGGTCTCATCAACGTTGGTGGTTGTCATTTTGGCGTCTTTGAAGTGTATAGTTTGTATTAATTGCACACCATATTGTGAGCCATTTTTGGTTATTCTATACACATTTGTGCGGCACGAATCGCCGCGCTGCGAT
>CALIIG010000076.1 GCA_938018155.1 uncultured Prevotella sp. | reverse complement strand
CATGGCCGCCGGCGACTGGACGCAGGCCGAGCAGTATTTTTCTCAGGCGCTCGACGGCGTCCGGCGCCTCCAGCACCCCGTGGGCATGATCTATTGCCTCGGTTACCTGGGGCAGGTCAAGCAGAAACAAGGACTCATCGCTGAGGCAGCAGCCTATTATCGTCAGGCAGACGAGATGGCTCGCGAGATGAACTTCACGGAAATGGAGATGAAGGCTTGCGAGCAGCTTTATGCGCTTTATCGCACCTCGAACCCGGCTCTCGCGTTGGAATATCTGGAGCGTAACAAGGCGCTGGGCGATTCGCTCTATCGGATGGACGCCGAGACGCAGATGAAGGCCTTCCGAGTGGAGTATGAGACGGCCGAAAAGGAGCATCGCATCGCCATCCAAAACGAGGAGCTGAAACAGCGCTACCTGCAACTGTGGCTTTTGGTCGTCGGCATCGTGGCCTGCCTCGTGGTGCTTTACTTCGTTAACCGCTACCGCCGACTCGTTCGCCGGCGCAACCGCGAGCTGCGCGCCATCAATGCGACGAAAGACAAGCTCTTCTCCGTCATCTCGCACGACCTCAAGTCGCCCGCCGTGGCGCAGAAGATGGCTATGGAGGAGATCCTGGCCAACCTTGAGGATTACGATTCGGAGACTCTCTCGCGCTACCTCGGCCTCTTTTATCGCGCCTCCGAAGCGCAGGTCGATCTGCTGCATAACCTGCTCAACTGGGCCCACACGCAGACCGATCGCATCTCTTACGAGCCCTCTCGCTTCGACCTCCGCGACGTCATGCGTGACGCGATGGGCCTCTACATCATGTCGGCCGAAAACAAGGAGATCACGCTCCGGACCGACTTCTCCGACGAGCCGTGCACCGTCCGGGCCGATCGCCAAATGGTCCACACGGTCCTGCGTAACCTGGTGAACAATGCGCTTAAGTTCTCCGAATCCGGCAGCGAGATACGCCTCGTTGTCAAGCGCAGCGGCTCGACCGTCTCCGCCTTCGTCTGCGACAGCGGCCAAGGCATGACCGACGCGCAGATCCAATCTATCCTCCACACGGACAACCTCGTCACGACACGTGGCACACGCGGCGAGAAGGGTAGCGGGCTTGGCCTGAACATCTGTCGCGAGCTCCTCGTCCGTAACCACAGCAAGCTCATCCTCCGCAGTCGCCCCGGCCAAGGCACCGAGGCCGGATTCGAGATGGGCTATGTCAATGAATGAAGATCATCCATCCCAGAGAGAAAACGAACACAGATAAACAGTACAACATCGATCACCCCTATGGAAGAAACAAAACAAGATTTCAAACGCACCCTCATCACCTCCGCACTGCCCTACGCTAACGGGCCAGTGCATATCGGACACTTTGCCGGTGTCTACCTGCCTGCCGACATCTACGCGCGCTATCTGCGACTCTGCGGACGCGACGTCCTCTTCGTCGGTGGGTCGGATGAGCACGGCGTGCCCATCACCATACGTGCCAAAAAAGAGGGTATAACGCCGCAGGATGTGTGTGACCGCTATCATAAAATTATCAAAGACTCGTTTAAAGAGTTCGGCATTTCGTTCGATATTTACAGCCGTACCACCTCAAAGGTACATAGTAAGCTGGCTTCCGACTTCTTCCTGAAGTTGTATAACGACGGCAAACTCATCGAAAAGGAGAGCGAACAATACTACGATCCCGAAGCCAAACAGTTCCTGGCCGACCGCTATATCATGGGAACGTGTCCGCATTGCGGCAATCCTAATGCCTACGGTGACCAGTGCGAGAAGTGCGGTTCCGACCTAAGTCCGATGGAACTTATCAATCCTCACAGCACCATATCGGGCGCACAGCCCGTCGTTAAGAGCACCAAGAACTGGTATCTGTCGCTGAACAACTATCAGGAATGGCTGAAACAGTGGATTCTCGAGGGGCATAAGGAGTGGCGTCCCAACGTATATGGCCAGTGCAAAAGCTGGCTGGATATGGACCTTCAGCCCCGTGCCATGACGCGTGACCTGGACTGGGGTATTCCCGTTCCGGTTAAAGGAGCCGAAGGAAAGGTGCTATACGTATGGTTTGATGCGCCTATTGGCTACATCTCTAACACCAAAGAGCTGTGCGATGCCGAGCCTGAACGCTGGGGAAGCTGGGAGAAATGGTGGAAGGATGAGGACACCCGCCTGGTTCATTTCATCGGTAAGGATAACATTGTGTTCCACTGTTTGATATTCCCCACGATGCTAAAGGCTCACGGTGGCTACATTTTGCCTGACAATGTACCGGCTAACGAGTTCCTCAATTTAGAGAACGACAAAATATCAACCAGCCGTAATTGGGCAGTCTGGCTTGACGAATACCTGCGCGATTTCCCAGGCAAGCAGGATGTTCTGCGATATGTTCTTACCGCCAATGCGCCCGAAACGAAAGACAATAACTTCACGTGGAAAGACTTTCAGGAGCGTAACAACTCGGAGCTTGTGGCCATTTACGGCAACTTCGTAAACCGTGCCCTGCAGCTTACATGGAAGTATTGGGACGGCGTTGTGCCCGAATGCGGCGAACTTACCGACACCGACCGTCAGGCCATAGCCGAGTTTAAGGACGTAAAAACAAAAGTTGAGCAGTATCTCGACGCCTTTAAGTTCCGCGAAGCACAAAAGGAAGCTATGAACCTGGCACGCATCGGCAACAAGTATATCACCGAGTGTGAGCCGTGGAAAGTGTGGAAAACCGACCCCAAACGCGTGGAAACCATCCTCTATATCTCTTTACAATTGGTGGCAAACCTGGCTATTGCTTTCGAGCCTTTCCTGCCATTCAGCAGCAAGGACCTGCGCGAGATGATAGGAATGGAGCGTTTCGACTGGGCCGAACTGGGCCGGACCGACCTGCTTAAGCCCGGGCACAAGCTGGCTACACCTCACCTTTTGTTCCAGAAAATTGAAGACGAGGAGATACAAAAGCAGCTCGACAAGCTGGCTGCTACCAGGAAAGCCAACGAGACGGCCGAAGCAGCGAAGAAGTATAAGCCCGAACCCGTTAAGGAAGAAGTGGCTTTTGACACCTTCGAAAAACTTGATATACGGGTAGGGCACATCAAAGACTGTCAGAAAGTAAAGAAGTCGAATAAGCTGTTACAGTTTACCATTGACGATGGTACCGGCACCGACCGTACTATTTTATCGGGTATTGCCAAATACTATGAGCCTGAACAGCTTATCGGCAAGGACGTTCTTTTCGTGGCAAACTTTGCTCCGCGCAAGATGATGGGCATTGAAAGCCAGGGCATGATTTTAAGTGCCGTCAACAGTGATGGCAGTCTTTGCGTAACCACTACGCTGGGCGAGGTAAAGCCTGGCAGCCAGGTGGGATAAGCTCTGCACCACGGAAAGGGGTGCAGCTGCCCTTTTAAAAACACACAAAACAACTAATTTAAAAGGCGACAACATGAGAAAAATAATCACGCTGGCCTTATTGCTACTTGTCAGTATCATGGCAAGTGCGCAGCTTTTCAATCCTGTAAAGTTTACGTCAGAGCTGAAAACCAACGGAACAGCTGACGCAGAGATTGTCTTCACCGGCAAAATTGATAAGGGATGGCACGTTTATTCTACCAACTTAGGACAAGAAGGACCCACCGAAGCCACCTTTAACGTAAACCGTTTAGACGGTGCAAAGCTCGTCGGGAAGATGAAAGCGGTGGGCCATGAGATTGCTGCTTACGATAAAAACTTTGAGATGAACCTGCGCTTTTTCGAAAGCAACGTAAGGTTTGTACAAAAGATAAGGTTTACCAAACCAACCTACAATATTGATGTTTACCTTAATTATGGGGCGTGCAGCGACCAGACTTGCATGCGCCCTATGGACGTAAACCTGAAACAGAGCGGTAAAAGTCCGGCAGTAGATGGGAAGATTGCAGAAGAGGGTAAATCAAAGTCTGCAAAAGAAAGCGTTGCATCGGCAACCTCACCAGGTAACGATACAGCCACGATAACATCAGATAAACAACCACTTTTTAAAGTCGACACTACGGTTCAGGCCACTTTACCGGCAGCCTCACTGTCGCAAACAGACAAGGAAAACCTTTGGAAGCCTGTTATCAAGGAGCTGAAAGCCTTTGGCGGGACGGGCGATATTGCCGACCAGTCTTTGCTTTACATCTTCCTGATGGGGGTTGTAGGCGGACTGCTTGCGCTGGTAATGCCGTGCATCTGGCCCATTATTCCCATGACCGTAAGCTTCTTTCTGAAGCACTCAAAGGACAACAGGCGGCGCGGTGTGCGCGATGCCGCTATCTATGGAGCCTCTATTGTCGTTATCTTCCTTACGCTGGGAATAGGCGTTACGGCACGTTTCGGACCCAGTACACTCAATGCACTATCGACCAATGCGGTATTCAATATTTTTCTTTTTGCGCTGCTGGTAGTGTTTGCACTAAGCTTTTTCGGTTGGTTTGAGATTAAACTGCCCGACAGCTGGGCCAATAAGGTTGATACAAAAGCCAGCAATACCACGGGTTTTTTGTCAATATTTCTAATGGCTTTCACCCTTGTGCTCGTTAGTTTCTCATGTACGGCCCCCATCGTTGGCCTGCTTTTGGTACAAACTGTAACCACAGGGGCACCCCTTGCACCCGCTATCGGCATGCTCGGTTTTGCATTGGCACTGGCCGTTCCTTTCTCTCTTTTTGCCATGTTCCCCTCATTAATGAAGCGCACACCAAAGAGCGGAGCATGGATGAACCAAATAAAGGTGGTGCTTGCATTTATAGAACTGGCGTTCGCTATGAAGTTTTTCAGTGTGCCTGACATGGCATACGGATGGCACATCATGGGGCGAGAGGTGTTTCTTTCTATCTGGATTGTTATATTTGCAGCCCTGGGAGCCTACCTCGTAGGGTGGTTAAAATTTCCGCATGACGCTATCGACGGCAATACCCATAAGCCTGTTTCTGTTCCCTCTATTATGATGGGGCTGTGTTCTTTCGCCTTTGCCGTATACATGATACCCGGTTTATGGGGTGCCCCCTGCACGGCAGTGTCGGCCTTTGCGCCACCAATGAATACGCAAGCATTTAACTTAAATACAAAAGTTGTAGAAGCACGGTTTACCGATTACGAAGCAGGTATGGCAGCAGCAAAGGCTGAGGGCAAACCCGTTCTGATTGATTTTACCGGCTTTGGCTGTGTAAACTGCCGTAAAATGGAGGCTGCTGTATGGACCGACCCGTCGGTAGCACAAAAACTTGAGAACGATTACGTACTGATTTCATTGTATGTAGATGACAAGACAAAGCTGCCACAACCCATAGAAGTAAAGGACGAGAACGGAGAAACACGCACTTTACGTACCGTGGGTGACCGCTGGAGCTATCTGCAAAGCCATAAATTCGGTGCCAATACACAGCCTTTTTATGTGGCCGTTGACAGCCGGGGAAAACCGCTTAACGGCGCATTCTCATACAATGAAAATATAAAAGACTATCTGATTTTTTTGAACAAGGGGCTTGATAATTATAAAAAGCGTGTAAATAACAACGCTGATTAAATAAGAACTGGTTCGGTATTAGGAGTTGGAAATACAAGAAATATCAAAAAA
>CALIIG010000075.1 GCA_938018155.1 uncultured Prevotella sp. | reverse complement strand
TGCAGGATTCTTTTACCTGTGCTGGGTCCCCGTTCCTTTAGGCTTCAGCCTTTGGTTATACTATAAACGCCGGTACAAATGGTTTTTAAGGTTCAGCATTGCTTTCCTTTTCGTTAACCTCGCAGGCTTTTGCGGCTATTACATCCACCCCGCAGCACCTCCATGGTACGTCATAAAGTATGGCTTTAAACCCATATCAAACACCCCCGGAAACGTCGCAGGGTTTATCCGATTCGACCAGTTTGCCGGCTTCCCCGTGTTTCAAAGCATCTACGGTAAAAACGCCAACGTGTTTGCAGCATTGCCTTCTCTGCACGCCGCTTACATGTTAGTTACCACCTGTTACGCCTGGGCCAGCAAACAATCGAAGGCTTTAGTAGCTGTCTTTGCTGTTATTTGTGTGGGAATCTGGTGCACAGCCGTCTATACGGGACACCATTATGTAATTGACGTACTGCTGGGAATTGTCACCGCTTTTGTCGGAATGGCTATCCTCGAACGGGGTATTTTCCAGATTCCAGGCATTAAAAGGGCTTTGGAGAATTACGTAAACTATCTGCAACACAAGCCCGTTTCTCATATCCATACGAAAGAGAAACAGACCGAATAAAACCTGTTAATACTATAATGCCATTGTTTTCTGCTGAAGAAAATCAAGTGAAAGCAACTCCTTAAGACTGTAAATAACGCAGTCGGGCACCATTTCGTCAACGGTTTCCTGTTTCCATGGCTTTCCCTTCAGCCAAACAGCATGACACCCTATCGCCTTTGCGGGCACAACATCCTTGCTAAAACTATCGCCCACTACTACCACTTCGCCGGGCTTTAAGCCCAATCGTTCTACACCTGTCTCATAGATTCGGGGGTCGGGTTTGCGAATATTCACCTCGGCCGACTCCACTATATCCTTAAAGAAAACGTCCAAACCAAACTCCCTTAACACCGTACGGATATTGCCATAAAAGTTGCTAACCAACACCATTCTGTAGTTATGGCTTAACTTTTCAAGCACAAAGCGGCTTTCTTTTGTAATATCAACTACCTGTCGATACACGCTATTGAGCACCTTATCACGTAACAGAGCTGCTTTCTCCCCATCCATATTCAGCACGCCGGTCGATTTAAGGTATTCAAACTCGAGCCGTAATTTCACACCGAGCGTTGTGCGAAAGGTATCAGCCGGCGTAATAATATCCCCACCTCCCAGCTTGCGTTCACCATACACATAAGCATCACGAAACTGCTGTTCGGTCACTGGCACGCCGCAACGCTTCCACGCAGTCCACAACATTTGTCCCCAATGGCAACCTGCCGTGTCAAGTGTGGCACCATAATCAAACAGGAAACCCTTAATCATTTCGTTTTATTTTGTAAACCGAAAGCCTGCAGACGGGTCGTCATACGCGTACAAAGCTGTTCGTGACAGCGTTTCATGTACACATAAAACAGGTTTAAAACCACAGCCTCAAAAACCAGATAAATCCACGGTCCTGCCACATCGTTTGTAAAACAACCCAGCAAACAGGTTGCATAAATAAAGAAAGCCCGGCTGTTAAACGTCAGCAAGTTGGTATATTTCATCAATGGCCGGCTTCCCTTCAGGAACTCTTCGCGCAACGGTGCCATCTGTTTTGCCGAATGATTGGAGGCTGTTTCGTTCCACTTTGCGAAGAAACGCTGAAACGCCGGTGTACGTTTTTCCTGGCTCTTACAATAGCCGGCGTAGCTCCTGTAAAATATACGGTCGAACCATTTTCGGCGTGGTGTTTTGCGGTAAACAGCCAGTTGTTGTGCATAATTGTCCAATTCCGACCTCTCCTTACCCTTAAAAAAATAAAGGTGTATCTGCCTGTAATAATCGCTTAACGAGCTTTGGGGCGAATGTCCCAGTGCTCCAGCCATCACGCTAAGCACCCAAATCCATACCCCCCACGTCGTATCGAAACCGGGAATACGTTCGTTCATCATCCTAAACGACAGGCCTACGTAGATGGCTACAAACCATACATCGCCCGACACACCGTCGAGCACGCGCCCCAACAACGTTTTTTTGCCTGTAAGACGAGCCATTTGTCCATCGGTCGAATCGCAAAAATTGGCCAGCATCAACAGCGCAATTCCCATCACATTATGCTGCCATGTGGTATAGCTGAACATCACTCCCGCAGCGGCTCCAAGGAAGAAAGACAGAATGGTGATGACGTTAGGATGGATATTTAGCTTGTTCCAGAGCAAGGCAAACAGCAATCCTATGGGATGGTTAAAATGAGCATCTACCCACTCTTCCGTATCATTCGACTTCATAGAAGCCTGGAGAAGTTCACGAAAAGTTGCCATTATAACAGGTATTACAAATGTTTTAATCTGCTTGTTATTTCACGGGCTATAGCCGATGCCATCGTATGGCGGAAAGGTGAAAAGCTGGGCCAGTCGTTAAAATCAATGATATAGAAACGTCCTTCTTTGTCAATGATGGCATCTCCACCATATATCGCAACCCCCGTCAGCTCGGCAAGTCTGAACACTTCCTGCGCCAGGGCCTTGTCGTCAAAGGCATAATGATGGGGTGCGCCGTTGTAAGCCTCAAGTCCGAATTTCGAAATGCCCGTATCACCGGGGTACAGAAACCTGAAAATTTGGCTGCCAACACCGTAGAACTTCACCACATCGCCGGGAATATGCCCGCTTACAACCACGTCGGTAATGCCGCGCAGCGCAAACTTTTTTCGTGCCCATGCAAGCTCTTCAGCCGTATTGCAGAAAATAATATCGTCCTTTTGCTGTGCCGATGTGTCATTACGTTTCAGCCAGAAACCATTGCCGCCGTCTTCCGATGCCGTTGAAATGCAGTTGTCTTTCATGAGTTTCGACAATACCGACCTGCGGCAATTTCTCACCCCCAACGGCGTATTGACCACACAACACCCATCAGCCTCAAACCCCGAAAGCAGCAACAACGCCTCTTCCGAACGGGCCATTGTGAAAATAACACCAGCCTCAACAGGATGTTCTATAAAGCATTTCTCGCTGATTACCCGTATATCGTCAACTCCTGTCAGCTGCCGTTTCAGTTCGTCGCAAACGGCCAAAAGTATAGCCTTATCGTTCTCAACCGAGTTGGGTGAGAACCTTTCGTCGCGCAAAACAGCTAACAGCGGCATCGTCATAGGCTCAGCGTGCAAGAAACGTTTCGGCCTTTTCAATATCCGAAACATGGTCAATGTCGAACACCTTTGAGAAAGGCCACGCCCTCATTGCAAAACCGTTGCGCACCAATGCACGCTGAAAGTTACGCATATGGCTCTCTCCTGCCTCCACACAATGGGCGAGCACAGGGAACGATTTCGACGTCAGCCCGTATATTCCTGCCGATATATATGGGCAATGGGCATCGTTACGGTCGTAAAACCCCGTAATGGTCATGTCGCCGCGAGTGCCTACCCATAGCGGGCTTTCATCGTCAACAAACGAGGTTACGCCCATCAGGCCGTCATCGCCCCGTGCTACAGACGCTTTAAAAGCAGCCACATACCTGGAAAATTCAGCCTCTTTGAACACGGTATCAACCGTTGTAAGCACAAAAGGGCCGTCGTTAAGCATGTGGCTGAGTTCAAAAAACGAGTGCATACTGCTGGGCGTACTCTTTACCTTAAACCTTAAGTTCACAGGCCGCCCTTTCAGTCCGTCTTCTTCAATCTGTAACAAATGCCGGCTCACCAGGTTCGTACGGTCGTTACAAATAACCACAATTTCGTCGGCTTCGTTATCCATAAATATACGGATTAGCCTGTCGATGAGCTTCTCTCCTCCCACTTCGGCCAAAGGTTTGGGCACGTTTACGCCTTCTGATGCCAAACGTGAACCTTCACCCGCTGCAATAATAGCAAATTTCATATGCCCTGATTGTAAAACCGTTACAAAAGTAAGCAAAAATGATGATTAAAGAAAGTTTTCGCGTTCTTTTTTATTTGTTCATCGTCCGACGACCGTCGTACACGCTGTTGACGGCCGTCACACCCATCGTCCGACGGCCGTCGAACGCGCTGCTGAC
>CALIIG010000074.1 GCA_938018155.1 uncultured Prevotella sp. | reverse complement strand
GGTGTAGCCATATGAGCGGAAGATGTCGATAATTTCCGCCTGCTGCCCGGGCGTGAGGGTGAGCTGCCCGTTCATGTAGCGGTAGTAGGTGGGGCGGCAGCCGAGGTATTGCCGGATTTCCCGGCGTATCGGCGTTTTACATTGAGAAACAGCTTGCGGAATCCCCATGCTGCGCGTTATACCGTATTGTTCAATTATCTGTGTTAGAATACTTGTTTTTCGTTTTTGGTCAGCTTTTATTCTCTCTCCTTTTAAGTATGGGGAATTTTTGTTTATCCCAAGTATTCTTTCAGGATTTTTGCCGCAGGACTATATTTTATTTTCCGTATTGCCTTTTCTTTTACCTGGCGGATTCGTTCACGGGTCATCCCCATTTCATCGGCGATTTCCTCCAGACTTTTTTCTATTACACCTATGCCAAAACTTTCCCGCACAATTTTCTGTTCCCGTTCGTTTAGTACTTCTTTCAGGAGGTCATTGATAAACTGATTCATTGACTCCCTGTTTAGTTGGGAATCTGAGTTGGAATAGGCGTCATCTGATGCCAGTGTGTCTGCCATCGAATTATCTCCTTCGTCATTTCCCAAAGGGGCATCAATACTTGTTGTATGGCTGTTTGCATCGCGTGCCGATTCTATGGTATTTTCATCAATACCAGTTATTTGTGATAATTCATGAGTAGAGGGAATGCGTCCGTTCAATTGTATAAACTGTTCGGTTGCACGGTTTATTTTCCCCGCAATTCCTACCTGGTTCAGCGGTACGCGTACAATTCTGCTCTTAACGGCCAATGCCTCTATAATGCTTTGCCTAATCCACCATACGGCATAGGATATGAACTTGAACCCGCGCGTTTCATCGAATTTCCCGGCAGCTTTTACAAGGCCCATATTGCCCTCGTTAATGAGGTCGGTCAGAAAAATTCCCTGATTCTGATATTGTTTGGCTACCGATACGACAAATCGTAAATTTGCACTGACAAGACGGTCACGTGCCCGCTCTCCTTCTTTTCCTCCCTGATGAATCTTTACTGCCAATTCGGCCTCTTCTTCGGGAGTGAGCATCGGCTCTCGTGCAATTTCGCTGAGATAGCGGTCCAAGGCCTCGTTGTTACGGCTTGTTATTGATCTCGAAATTTTAAGTTGTCTCATCTCCGTAGGTTTAAGTTTCAATTTAGCATGCTTGCAAAAATACTACATTTTTTATTTATTTTCCCCGTTTCTTCTTGCAAACCGCTCTTTTTTCTGCATTATTGTATTAAATTCTATTTATTTTCTCCGATTCATTACAAATCTTTTTATATTTGTGAATATACTTATTACCTAATACAAATGTTTTTATGAAACGACAGATTAAAGCCCTTGCGTTATTCCTGTTACGTAATAACGTAAGCAACAAATTAAAGGAAATGTCCGGGGAAGAGCCCGGTTCTCCTGGTGCAGGAGCAGGTAATGCTACAGACGTCCCTGGCTACCCAGGTAGCTGTCTTTGAATCCTAAGAAATACAGTACGCCGTCAAGCCCCATGTTTTTAATACTCTGCCCCGCATTGGCAGCCACCCGGGGCTTGGCATGAAAGGCAATACCCAGACCTGCTTCCGTAAGCATGGGCAGGTCGTTTGCGCCATCGCCCACGGCAATTGTCTGCGCGAGGTCTACGTGTTCAACCTGTGCAATAAGTTTTAACAGCTCTGCTTTCCGTCTGCCGTCAACTATTTCGCCCACATATCTGCCTGTAAACTTGCCGTCTTCACCTATTTCAAGTTCGTTGGCATAAACATAATCAAAGCCAAACTTCTTTTGCATGTATTCGCCGAAATAGGTAAACCCTCCGCTTAAGATTGCAATTTTATATCCGCATGTTTTCAGAACTTTCATCAGTCGCGGCACTCCTTCTGTAATGGGAAGCCTTTCAGCAATATCGTCCATGACGCTTGCGTCGAGCCCTTTCAATAGTGCAACACGTTCGGTAAAACTTTCCTTAAAGTCAATTTCCCCTCTCATGGCCCTTTCGGTAATGGCTTTTACTTTGTCGCCTACGCCGGCACATTTCGCCAATTCATCAATACACTCAGTTTGAATAAGCGTTGAATCCATGTCAAAACAAATCAGTCGTCTCATTCTCCGGTACATATCATCTTTTTGAAAAGAGAAGTCAAAGCCCTGTTCGTTGGAAAGTTTTACCAGCCCGCTTTGCATAGCGTGGCGGTCGGTAGGTGTTCCACGCAGGGAAAATTCGATGCAGGCTCTGCGGTTTTGTTCCGGATTCTTTATGCTCATGCGACCGGTAAGTCGCAGAATAGAGTCGATATTCAGTCCTTGCGATGCAATAACCTTTGTGGCACATGCTATTTCACGGGCCGACAACGTGCGCCCAATCAGTGTCAGAATGTACCGGTTTTTCCCCTGCTGGCTAACCCAGTGTTCATAGTTTTCATCGCTGATGGGTGTGAAAGCAATGTTTACACTCAGTTCCGTTGCTTTGAAAAGCAGCTCTTTCATCATCTGTCCCGAGCTGGCTTCACTTATGCGAATCAAAATACCCAGCGACAAAGTAGAGTGGATATCGGCTTGTCCGATGTCAAGAATATGGGCATCATACTGTGCAAGAATGGCCATAACCGAGGCCGTCAGCCCTGGTCTGTCCTGCCCTGTAATATTTATTAGTATTTGTTCCTCGTTGTCCATTTGGCCGGTTTTTGTTATTCCGTTGTCTCTTTTATTGTACCAACTATGTCACACCTTAATAATAATGTGCATAGTTAAAGAAAGGTTCAGTTACCACATGTCGGCTCGATTCTGTGTAAGTGTTGCCGTATGCATCGGTAGCCTTTACGGTAACCTCCTTGTCTTCCGATTTTGTTATATAATAATAAAGGTGGTTCATAATGAGATAGCCGTTGCGCTTACTTACGAAATAGAGCGAAACGGCTTTGATATATTTCAGGTGATAGCCTGTTGCAAAAGCGTCCTGGCCCTTGCTGTCAATCCTGATCATTTCATGTTCCTGTCCATCTTCAACGGCCTTTACTTTCCATCTCGAATCAGCATTGAACACATTGGCAATAATCACCCTGCGGTTATGTGGTAAGTTCCAGTCGGTGGCATACCTTTCTCCATTAAAGTAAGTGTCGGCATTAAAGAGGGACATCTGCCGGTCGGCCGGCCAGAATGTTCCCTTATAACAGGCATTTGTTATGTGCGCATGGTCAATGTTGTAAACATAATATCCGTTTGGCGTTCCGCAAATATTGATATTCGATTGCCATATATTGCCACAGGCAGCAGCATGACAGTGCTCCAGCACGTGCTGTCCGTGAAAGTTTATTTCGTGATTTATGGCGAAATGGGTGTGTCCGCAGAACAGCTCGTACCCGCCTTTAAAGGCCTTTGCCTCTTTCAGTATGGTGCCGAGCATCGACGATGAGTAATGTCCCTTCTGTTCTTCAATGTCTAAAGGCGCAGCCTTTTTCGAGGGTCTTGTCCCGAAAGTCAATGGTATATGATAGCAAACTATCAGCTTTTTTCTCTTGTCGGCCAAGGCGAGGTCCTGTTTAAGCCACTTTAACTGTGTATCCAACAGCTCGCCGGGCTGGTAATAGTTCAGCCCTTTGAAGAAGTGAACATCGTTAAAACAGATATAATGCACGTCGCCACGGTCAAAACTATAGTCGGTAGGGCCGAAACTATCCTCCCATTTTCTTTTATACAGTGGGTTGTTATCCTGATCGTGATTGCCGATAACCGAAAATACACGTGCCCTTGACGAGCCCAGCGCATGGCGAATATCCTCTTCCAGTTGTTCGTTATATCCGCCATAATATTGCACGTCGTCGCCCATGCTTATGGCATAAACAGGTATGTCTTCAGGCAATTTGCTGATGGTTTCCTTTACGTCTGCCATGGTTTCTCCGACGAAACGCTCCAAATCGGTTTTCCTTACGGGGTTGTCATCAGGCCCCGTATAACAGGGGTTTATGGCATTTGTTATCTGCGGATCACCAAAAACAATGAGCCGATAGCTCTTTTCTTTCCCTTCAGGGAGGCGATGAAGAATGAAGTCGTACGTTTTCCTTTTACTTACAACAGGCTGATAAAACAGTGTCGTATGGTCGGTTTCCGAATGGGTTGGCACCTTACAGTAATCAGGAATAGAATAGTAAACAAAGCGTGCATCCTTGTTATGCAGCAGCTTGTATTGTCCGTTTCTATTTGTTTTTACACACGAAAAGCCGTTGCTTACAACCACGCCTTCCATCGGTTCTCCCGCTTCGTCAGTCAGTTTACCCTGTAAATATTCAGCCTCTTTTTTGTGTGGCTTTTGCGTTTCCGCTTTTTCCCCGGGTTTGTGCTTTCCTGCTTGTGGCACGCCGGGGACGGCGTTGCCCGCTGTGGGTGATGGAAGACCAACTGTGTTGGGCTTGTTTTCGCAGGCCCAAATTACCGCAACCCCTGCTATAAAGCATATGGTTGCGGCAGCAATAAGAACTTTTTCAAACTTGTGTACAAGCATTAATGAACCTTTTATCCCCTGTTTCCAGTATATTTCCCGGTATAATTGTTTACAGATTGTTGTTCATCTTCCATCCCATGATGGCTGAAATCTGTGGTATCAGCGTCATGGCTACCTTCTGATGCCCGCTTACATTAGGATGCCAATCAGAGCCCATGTCGAATCCTACCTTAACAATGTCGCCCATTGGCTGGGCCATATACACGTTCTTCATGCCGTAAAGCTTTTGTGCTACTTCTGATAACGCAGCGCGAAGAAATATGCTGGCAGAGTGGGGATATATGCAAAATATTCTGGCATTGGGATAATGTGAACGGACGTTATTGACCATTTTCACATACGAATCAACGTAATCAACGGGCGAAACCTGTATTGAAAAGTCGTTCGTTCCGAGGTTAATGGCTACCAGGTCGGGCGTGTAGCTCTTGAAATCGTAGGCTACACTGTCGGCGTCGTCAAAAATATGGGCATAGCGTGTAGGCATGGTGGGCAACTTTTTACCAGAGTAGTTGCGGCACATACCCATGCCCGAGTGGGCTATTACCACGCAGTCGGCGTCAAAATATCGGGCTATCGTAAAGTCGTATGCCTTGCTTACGTCTTCCGTGCTAAGTTTGAAGTGTTCGTTTTCGTTGGCTCCGTCTATGCCGTATCCGCACGAATACGAGTCGCCTATAAACTCAATCAGCCGCTTGCGCGCAGGTACAGCCTTCAGCATTCCGTTTGAAGCCACGGTTACCGAGTGGATAGTGGTACAGCCATATTCGCCTTCTGTACACTTCTGCAGGCACAAACGGTGTATGCCTTTTGATAGTTTTTCAGCCAGAACAACCTCATGTGGCTCTTTCCCTTTGATAAGAATCTTTCCCTTTAATTTGCCATCGATGTATACGTTATGGTAGCTTTCTCCGCTCTCCGATACGTTGATGGCTATCCTGCCCCCTGTAAAGTCGGTTTGAAAATAGGTTCCAACCCAGTCGTAGCGCACGTCACCGCTGTTGGTTTTCAGCACGCGGCCCGTGTAACTGATGGCTGAATCGGTAGCTTTTACAGTGCGCTCGGCCCATACCGACAGGGTAATCGAGCAGGTCAATAGTGTTAAGGTGATGAATTTTTTCATATCTTTTGTATTGTTTATGGTATGATGGGTTTGTATATCATGACAAAGTTACTAAACCTTTATGAGCTGTTTGTGCAAAAGTTGAATAATTTTAGTTAAATGTCGGCCCTTGTAAGTACCGGGCCTTCTCATTGCAAGACTTTAACTGTAAAAAGCCATGACAACACGTATATAGTATAATTTATTTGTGTATCTTTGCGAAGGTATGTGATTTTTGGCTGTTTATACCTTAATATATAAGTGTTACCGGCAGGCCTGTATACCTTAACGCAATATTTATTTTCATCCTAACTATAAAATTATAAACTGTTTATGAAGAAATCTGCAATCCTGTTTGCGTGTATTTTATGGTTTACACTATCTGTAAATGCACAAAAAGCACGTAACGACATCAAGGCAAACGTTAACCTTGCAGCCAGTAATTATCTGGCCTATCCGGGGCCACAGAAGAAACTTTCGCCTGCTCCTGCCGGTTACGAACCGTTCTATATCAGCCACTATGGCCGCCATGGGTCGCGCTATACCATAGGTAAAGACTCGTACAATATTCCCTATTTCACGCTCCTGAAGGCCGATTCGCTGGGCAAATTAACGCCACGGGGCAAGGAAGTGCTGTCGGTAATTAAGCAGCTTCGCGACATGGGGCTGAGCCGTGAAGGCGAATTAACGCTTCTCGGCGCACAGCAACATCGTGACATTGCGCGCCGCATGTACGAGCGTTTCCCGCAGGTTTTCAATGGCAATACGCACATTGATGCCAAATCTACCGTCGTAATCCGCTGCATATTATCTATGGAAAACGCCCTCCAACAGCTGTTGGTTTACAACCCTAAGCTCAGTATCCGCCACGATGCCAGCCGCCACGACATGTATTATATGAACGATGAGCATTGTGCTTACGACAAACTCCGCCGTGACAAACTCTCACAAGACAGCCTCAAAGCGTTTAATGCGCGCCATAGTAACTCCGATCACCTCATGTCGGTACTCTTTAATGACAGAGAGTTTGTGAAGTCGATTGACCGGGGCAGGTTCGTAAGCGAACTGTTTAAACAGGCCAAAAACCTGCAGAGTACCGACTTAAGGAACAAGTATTCTTTATGGAACATCTTCTCTGATGACGAAATTTATAACTTCTGGCAGATGGATAATGCCGGATGGTATGTTTATGGCGGCCCCAACAAACTGAATAAAGGTGCAGGAATGTATACACAGATGAACCTCGTAAAGAACATTATTGCAACGGCCGATACCTGTATCCGTCTGCCCCATCCGGGCGCAACGCTGCGCTATGCGCACGAAAGCGACGTCATGCCATTGGTTTGCTTGCTCAACCTTAACGGCTTTGGCTATCCTGTTGACAACTTGGACGACCTGGCATATAAGGGTTGGTACGGGTACAAAATATTCCCAATGGCCTGCAATGTACAGTTTGTTTTCTATAAAAACAAGCGTCTTGCTACGCGCAAACAAATGCAGAACGCCGACATTCTTGTCAAAGTACTGCTCAATGAAGACGAGGCAACCCTCCCCGTTAAAACCAATTGTGCCCCCTATTACCGTTGGAAGGACGTGCGTGCCTACCTGCAACAGCGCATGGCTACGGCACCGGCTGTACAGTAGAAAAGTGATAGCCTGCAAGGTCGGAAGCGTTGTTGCATCCTGATTTGCAAGCTATCGTAAAACCATATGGGTTATATCAAAACTGATTATTGCAGGCGAGCTAATCGTGTTTCGATAGTTTGCCTGTATTTTTCTTTCATTGTTTCATCAAGAAACGAGTCGTTAATTAGTTGCATCCACTTTGGCAACGCTTTACTCATATTGTCTGTCAGATGCCTGACAACGTTCTCCTTTATTCCCATTGTTGCCGCTGCCTGCAGAAAATTAGCCAGATGAAGTTTCGTTTTTCGGCCTGAAAGTGGCAATGCCAGTTCCTCTGTGTCGTCAGGATTGGCAATGGATGTATTTACGAGATCGTAGGCAGGGGTTAGCTGATAGCCTTCAGAAGGACGGTAAAGCGAAAAGTTTTTCAGGTGCATATCGTTGTTGCCCGTTATAAAACAAAAAAGCAGGAGCTGCATATAATTGGCTAAATCGAGCCTGGGCATGTCGCTATATTTCATGATAACCTTTGCTATCTGCTCGTACGAACCCTTATATTTATATTCGGTTGGGTGCAAAGTGAGCTGGCACATGTCCTCCATGTCAATTTTCTCACCCTTTTTTGTTCTGTCAATTCTTTTGGTAATATAGCCCAAAGAGCCGTCAGCCAGTCTGATTAAACAGTGTGGAACTACGTTTATTTTTACGGCTTCGGCAAGGTGCATCGTCAGATCTTCGTTTTCAGGAAGCTGTAAATAGTTGGCGGTTTGGGGCTTAAAGATATAGTTTCCCCACAGGCCGACGATGGTAAGCCTGTTGGATCCATCGTGCTTACTGAGGTTAAGCGACAACTTGGGTTGCACACCCGTCAAAGAAGTCTGGCTTCTGATAACCTGCTCGGCAAGCTTATCAAGTTCCTCGTACCTGTATTCGAGTAGTGGGGCCTTTGCTATTCCAAACATTTTTTTTGCACAGTGCGGATGGAAATCTTTCTGTCCCTCTTCTAAAGGCTTGTAGCAATACAAACACTTACACATGATGTTTTTCCTCCTTTTCGGTTGACGTTACTATACTTATTGCTCCTATACAGTCGTTACAACACAGCAACAGAAGTGACATACGGTCGAGAACACTGATGTCGGTGTTTCTCAAGGCAACATCAAGCAACCATCCTTCGGGTATCAAACCGTCGAAAAACGGAAACAGAACAGGGCTTACATAAGCCTCTTCCTGAAGCGGGAGGGTAAGGCTTACGGGTTTGGCATCATCCCGTTTAAGATAATCGGCATCGTAACAAAAACGGTATTCGCCCCCGTCTTCAGTGAGCACCCCCGCAAAAATGCCTTTTCTGTATATTTTTGCCTGTCTCATAGTTTCTTCGTTGCCGTCAGTTCGTAGTTGAATAAATTGAGTAACTGGTTCACTTTATCCATGCGCAGGGTGGGCTTGCCTTGTTCTAAGTTTCGGACAAAGCATAAGCCTGCCCCCGATTTCAGGGCAAGATCCTCTTGCGTCAGTCCGTTTTTCTTTCGCAAACTCTTTACTATTCCCGATAACTTTGTTTTCTCCATACCTTATTATATTGCTTCGAATGCAAATATAGGAAATAATACCCATTTTATATCATCACGCATATAAAATATTTGTTACGGCAATAAATTATATTCAATCTGATATAGTTTTGTGCCCTTATAGGGCTTTTGCTGCCACC
>CALIIG010000073.1 GCA_938018155.1 uncultured Prevotella sp. | reverse complement strand
CTTTTTTCTGCCTTCTTTGGTCATAAACTCTTTTGATCGCGCCGTCTTCAAAATCGTACCACCTTGCATAATAATACCCGACACGTTTTCAGTTGTAAAAGGTCTGATTTCGCCTTGTATAAGTCCGTCAAAACCTCTGTAGATACCTTTGACACTAAAGCCTTTAGAGATGGCCGCACGTGTAACCGCCCTGATGGCAGCATTCATTCCCGGTGCGTCTCCACCAGAAGTTAGTACGCCTATCGTCGTTATCTTTTTCATCGCTTACAGGTTATTAATTTATATTGTGTTTGTTTTCTTTTCTATATGCTGCAAAGATAACCAATTATTCAAAAAGGCACAAAACCGAATCGTTTTTTTATGCAGGTTTAACGCAGAAATATTGATTATATGAATATGGTGTTGCAAAATGATTTAATATATATAGTTTAATCCGCTTAATTTTGTAATTTTGTATTCTAAACGTTTATATTAGAATGTAATGGAAGATAAATTGATTGAGGTTAAGGGCGCGAGGGTCAATAACCTTAAGAATATAAATGTAAACATACCACGTAATAAACTTATTGTTATCACAGGCGTTTCAGGCTCTGGCAAGTCGTCTTTGGCTTTCGATACGCTGTATGCCGAAGGACAACGCCGTTATGTCGAGAGCCTTTCAAGCTATGCACGTCAGTTCCTTGGGCGCATGAGCAAGCCCGAATGCGATTTTATCAAAGGTCTTCCACCTGCCATTGCCATCGAACAAAAGGTTACTTCGCGTAACCCCCGTTCAACCGTCGGAACATCTACTGAGGTATATGAATACCTCAGTATGTTGTATTCGCGTATCGGTCACACCATTTCTCCTGTATCAGGACAGGAGGTAAAGAAACATTCTACGGAAGATATTCTTCATAAAGTAATGGAATTTGGCGAGGGAACTATGTTTATGATTCTGGCTCCTTTCCATGTTATTACAGGCCGGACACCCGAAAAACAATTGGAGATGTACCTGCAAGAGGGTTACACCCGCATCATGTTCGGTGGAGAAATTATTCGTATTGAAGACCTGTTAAGCACGTCAGACGATAAGTTCGTTTCTCTTTTGTCTGATATTGTCAATCATATTTCTTCAACCTATCTGGTTATTGACCGTCTGCGTGTTTCCAAAGAGAAGGACGATATAGCCCGATTAGTCGACTCTACCGAATCGGCAATGTATGAGGGCGACGGTTCATGCCGGCTTGTTTTCCTGCCTTCTAACCTGTCGTTCGACTTTTCATCCCGCTTCGAAGCCGACGGTATCATCTTCGAAGAACCCAATGATAACATGTTCTCCTTTAACTCACCCGCGGGTGCCTGCCCCGCATGCGAGGGATTTGGCAGCGTTATTGGCATCGACGAAAAGCTGGTAATCCCCAATACTACCCTCTCTGTCTACGACGGATGCGTACAGTGTTGGCACGGCGATAAGATGAAAACGTGGCAGGATGAGTTCTGCAGGAGGGCGAAAACCGACAATTTTCCTATCTTCACGCCGTATTATGAGCTTACACAAAAGCAAAAAAACATACTGTGGCATGGGCTTCCTTCTGAGCTGAAAAAAGACGGAACGCTCCGGGATGACGCTGTTTGTATCGACACATTCTTTCAGATGGTTAAGGAGAATCAATACAAAATTCAGTATCGTGTCATGCTAAGCCGCTACCGTGGTAAGACTATTTGTCCTGTCTGTCACGGCACACGTCTTAAGAAAGAGGCTACATGGGTTAAGATAAACGGGCGTAGCATAACCGACCTTGTTGAAATACCGATAAGCAATTTAAAGGAATGGTTTGATCAATTAGAGCTTAACGGGCACGAAAAAGAGGTGAGCAAACTGCTGCTTCCCGAAATAAAGACCCGCTTAAACTTCCTGTGTGAAGTAGGCTTACAATACTTAACCCTTAACCGTCAGAGCAATACGCTCTCGGGTGGTGAAAGTCAACGCATCAACCTTACGACGTCTTTGGGTTCGTCTCTCGTGGGTAGTCTTTATATCTTAGACGAGCCAAGTATCGGCCTGCACAGCCGCGACACCGACCAATTGATACACGTTCTGCGCGAACTTCAGGCTTTGGGCAACACGGTTATTGTTGTTGAGCATGACGAAGAGATAATGAAAGCTGCCGACTGGCTGATTGATATCGGGCCTGATGCGGGTACAAACGGAGGCGAAATTGTATATCAAGGCCCTGTGCCCGAACAATTAAGCATGGGCAATCCTGACAAAGAGGCACTTCTCCAACGCTATCCACGCAGTTATACTATTAAATATCTTACTGGTGCCGAGCAAATACCCGTACCCTCTTCGCGTCGTTCATGGAACAAGTCGATAACGCTGAAGGGATGCCGAATGAACAATTTGAAAGGCATAACAGCTCAGTTTCCGCTTAACGTTATGACGGTAATTACCGGTGTTTCCGGTTCAGGGAAGTCGAGTTTAGTTAAGGGAACTCTTTATCCTGTGCTTAAACGTCATATGGATGAGGTTGCCGATGCTCCCGGAGAATATCTGTCTCTCGATGGCAATTGGACGGATATTAAACACGTTGAGTTTGTCGACCAGAACCCTATAGGCAAGAGTACCCGCTCAAATCCGGCCACATACCTCAAGGCTTACGAAGCAATTCGCCAGCTTTACGCCGAACAACCTCTGTCAAAACAACTTGGATTCACTCCGCAATACTTTTCATTTAACACCGACGGCGGCAGATGCGAGGAGTGTAAAGGTGCCGGATTTATCACGGTTGAAATGCAGTTTATGGCCGATCTCACGTTAGAGTGTGAGGCATGCCACGGTCAACGTTTCAAGAAAGAGATATTAGACGTGCGCTTTGAGGGCAAAAACATTAACGATGTATTGAATATGACCGTATCTGAAGCAGTTGATTTCTTCAGCCACCACAATCAGAAGGCTATTGTAAACCGGCTGAAACCTTTGGAAGATGTAGGCCTGGGCTATATCAAGCTCGGTCAAAACTCGTCTACTTTATCGGGTGGAGAGAACCAGCGTGTGAAGTTAGCCTGCTTCATTGGTCAGGAAAAGCAGGAACCTACACTGTTTATTTTCGACGAGCCTACGACAGGACTTCATTTCCACGACATCAGCAGGCTGCTCAAAGCATTCCATGCTCTCATTGAGCGTGGGCACACAGTGCTTGTCATTGAGCACAATCTGGATGTGATAAAATGTGCTGATTGGATTATCGATATTGGCCCGGAGGGTGGTAACGGTGGTGGAAACATTGTGTGTGCAGGCACTCCTGAGGAGGTGGTTAAATGCAAAGACAGTATAACTGCCAGGTATTTGACAGACAAATTATGATGATTTCAATATTAATTCCTACCTTTAACGATGATTGTCGCGGGCTTGCAGGTTCGCTGATGATACAGGCAGAGGCCATCAACGGCCTCGAATGGGAGATTGTGATAGGCGATGATGCCTCTACCAATACGGCTCTTGTTGAGAGCCTTAGCCAGCTCAATAAGTTAGAAGGCTTTCATTATATCAGGTGCAATACAAACTTAGGGCGCAGCGCAATAAGGAATTTCCTTGCACAAGAAGCCCGTGGAGAGTGGCTTCTTTTCGTTGATGCCCATCGCGTTATGGTAAGTAACGACTACCTTAAGACATACATTAGTGCCGCCCAAAACGCTCAGGTTATATGTGGTGGACATCAGGCTCTCAAGGGCCCTGACGGCAATTTGCGCTACCTTTACGAGCATGAAGCTGAACGTAACAACAGTGCAAGCCTAAGAGCTAAGCATCCATACCAGAGCTTTAATGCTTCAAACTTCATGATTCGGCGTGATATTTTTATGCAGCACCAGTTTGATACCCGCCTCCATAAGTACGGTTACGAAGATGTTTTACTGGGCAGAGAGCTGGCTCTTGCAGGCATTCCCATCACACATATCGACGCGCCCACGGGGTATATAGAATATGAAAGCAATGCGAATTTTGTGGAAAAGACCGAGCAGGCCATGGAAAATCTGTATGCTCTGCACAGCAGTTTGCAGGGCTATTCTTCTGTTTTGGCAACAGCCAATCGCATACAGGGTAATCCGTTGGGCTTTATTTTCCGTAAAATATTCCAGTGGAGACGCCACGCCTGGAAAACTAATCTTTTGTCGAAAAAGCCCAGTCTTTTTATCTTTAAACTGTACAAGTTAGGCTATTACATGCAACTTACGCAGGCATAAAGGCCTTTTGTTGCTGCTTACATTGCATATTGCTACCCTCTTTATGCTGTAACGCTCGTTGTTCGACGGCCGTCGTATGCGCTGCTGACGACCGTCGAACAATGGGTGTGACGGCCGCCGTACGCGCTGCTGACGACCGTCGAACGATGACCATAAGCACGTAACAACGACAGACAGCCCCTGTAAAGGGAGCAGCAAATAACAATAAAGTAAGAATGATAAGAGGCTAAAACTTTCGGCGGATGCCTAATTTTTTAAGTGTAAAATATAGGTTTTCTTCTAATCTGAAAAGCCACCAGAAGGGCCTGAACGGAATATAGCCAAACTTATAACAATAGCGGGCCGACAGTCTTTTAATTTCAACAGAACACCATGCCTGCTTGATCATTGACAATCCGTTATCCGATTCGTTATCAGTTAAATCACGATGATGGTTAAACCAAAACTGATATACGCCTACAATATTCAGCCAAAGGTGATTCTCATAAATGTCAAGTACCGGCTCGCCCACCCTTAACTGTATGAGCTGACGCTTCATAGCCGCATTGGCCGTGAGATAATCGAAGCGGTGTGACGTGATACGATGGCTTACACTACCGCCGTGTTGGCGGTAATAATAAATGCCTTCGCAACACCTTACTTCTTTAGAGGCAAGATAATGCAAACGTGTGGTGTTGTCGTCACTGTAAGCACGGGCCGATTCATCGTACGGAAACCTGTGGTGAATATCGGCCCTTACGAAATAAATGCCGTGTATTTTCCAGGTCAACGATTGAACAAACGCCTCCTCACCCTGCAATACGGCAAACGGTTTCATGGGATAAGGCTTGCTGCTTCCGTCAGGATAAACATAAACCGTATGCAGCAAAACGCATCCGGTATCAGGATAATGCCCGAAGGTTTCAAAAGCCTTGTTGAGGCAATCGGGCGATAACCAGTCGTCGCTGTCAACAAAACCGATATAACGTCCCCTTGCCTTCTCTAAACCAACATTGCGTGCATGGGCCTGCCCCATATTGTTATTGAGGTGTATTACTTCAATTCTGTTATCACGAAGAGCATAGTTTTGCAGGATGTCCGGAGAACAATCGGTTGACGCATCGTCAATACAGATAATCTGAATATCGTGTAATGTTTGCCCTATCAGCGAGTCGAGACAAGCCGAAATATATTTTTCGGCATTGTAAACAGCCACTAAAAGCGAGAACTTACAGGAAGACGACGTCATAGATTATTTTTTAACGATACCGGTAAATTTATGTACAAGCGAGTTCCATAAATGGGTTTTCGAATGGATTATACGCAATGACAACACCAAAGAAAGCAATCCTAACGCCATACCTATGGCCCAATATACAGGCCCCTGCAGCGTATAGCCCAATACAACAGTGGCTATACCGATTGGGATTTGGACAACGGCGTATAATTTAACCGACGGCGACAGCACAAAACCATATTTAAACCAGGTGTACCCTGCAACAATAAAGAAGTTAAAGGCCACCGCAAGCAACAGTCCGTAACCCGTACCTGTTAATCCGTAAAGACTGTAAAAAACAAGAATAAGCACCGCAGCCATTACGTCATAAACCAGTTCCAACACAAGATATGTGCGCGAATCGCCGCGCGACAGGGCTATATACTCCATGGGAAGTGACAAGGCACGGAAATACATGGCAATGATGGTGGCCTTCATCATGCCCATAACGGGCAGGAACTTGCCACTGTAAAGCAGCGGCAGCAAAACAGGAAGTCCCATGATGAAGAAAACAAGCATGGGAGCTACAAGCAGCAGCGACACCTCCATTTGATGGTTAACTACCTCGTTTAACCCTTTTCCCGGCTGGTGTACACCCGATAATCGTGGAAAGTAATCGGTTTCCATGGCCGAGAAAACCATACCTGTATAGGTCATCGTCATCATGTAACCGGCATTAAACAAGCCTACGGTTGAAAGGTCGCCCGACTGATTGAGGAACGAGCGTATGACGAAATCGCTGCCACTTCCAAACATGCCGGCAAGCACAAAAGCTATTCCCAGACGTATCATTGGGCAGCCCCCGCGTAATACTGCTGCCGATAAGTGTATTCGTGGAGGACACAAACGCCATGAATAGCCAATGGTAAGCACGCATTGTAACAGCGCGATGATAACCAGGGACGGCACAATTCCCGTTTCGCCCATGACATAATATAAAGGTGTTGTGATAACAAGAGCCAGCACAACATTAAGCAGCGATATGGCGGCAAGGCTGCGAAGACGGCGCAAGCCTTTAAGAATGGCGGCCTCTCCACCCGTAATTGCACCCAACGCAACGACGGGCGAAAGCAGAATATAGTGCAGTGTGTGGTTGCCCCAATTAAATGTCCATTTGTCCAATAAAGGACTGAGCAGTATGCAAATCATCATGCCCAGTATGGCAGTAGCCAGGCTCCACGAACGAATTATCTTTATTTGGCGATCCGTCAACGCCTGATTGCCCTCGTCGTAGGCCAGCGAAATATTCTTGACGGCACTCATGGATATGCCGAAATTCGTTGAATCGGAAATAAGTTTGGTGGAGGAATTGAAGAGCGAAAGCAAGCCCATTCCTGAAGGTCCCAGAATAATGGCCACGAGCTTATTGCGTACAATGCCTACCAGAATGCTTAAACCCTGCACACTTCCAAATAGTGCCGTATACTTAAGAATATGTAAATAGGAGCTGTTCCTTTCTGTTTCGTTCATCAAAAATTTAACGCCCGTATATATTCTTTTATTGTTTCTAACAAGCACCTTTACATCAAAATAGTTATCTTTGCACGTATGAGACTAAGCATTATTATACCGGTATACCAGGTTAAGCACACGCTTGCACGCTGCCTGGACAGTATTGTGAAGCAGAGTTTTCGCGATTGGCAGGCCATATTGGTTGATGACGGTTCAACAGATGGCAGTAGCAGCATCTGCGATACGTATGCCGGGCACGACCCTCGCATACAAGTTATACACCTTAAACGTAACAAAGGGTTAAGCGCGGCGCGCAATGCAGGCATCGATAAGGCCAAAGCCGAGTATATTACATTTATAGACAGTGACGACCATATTGCAGACGACACACTGAAAATGCTCATGGAGACACTTGCCGTACACCCCGATTACGACATGATTGAATATCCCGTGATGGAGCATTTTGGCTCAAAACATCCACACATGCTGCAATTTTTCACCAAAGAATATACCAATATGACAGAATATTGGTTACAGTGCAAAGCCTACCTTCATACGTACGCGTGGAACAAAATATACAGAAGGGAAGTGTTTAATCATGTTCGTTTCCCCGTGGGTATGACGTTTGAAGACTGCCTTACGCTACCCCTGATATTAAAAAACTGCCGTCGTGTGGCTACGACGGGGGTAGGATTATATTACTATTGCGAAAACAAAAACGGCATAACCCGTCGTGCAACGGCTGCCGATTTGAGCTGTATGCTGTGGGCCCACGTTAAAACCATCAGCAATATAGAAAGGGAATTGGACAGAACGGGGACGCGACAGAAATGGAATAACGATATGGGCGCGTATTATGTACACGTATTGAATATTCAGTTTGACGTGTACGACAAGTCGGGTTGTTTCTTTGTGAGTAAACATAAAGCAAATAACAGCCATATCAATTACCGCTTCCCCATACTGCCTTACCGCAATACGCTTAAACTAAAATTATTACATCTTATAGGAATAAAGTGCTTATGCTCTCTTCACAGAACCATCAAACGCCTCTCATAAGTTTTATTATAGCCTACTATAATTTGCCCGTTGAAATGCTGATACAATGTATTGACAGCATAACGGCGTTGTCGCTTAGCAGGGAAGAGCGCGAAATTATTGTTATAGATGACGGTTCTGACCTGTCGCCTATCAATGACATGTTAGGCCAGAGAGACGATATTATATATGTAAGGCAGCAAAATGGCGGACTGTCTTCGGCAAGAAACATGGGACTTGCATTGGCCCAGGGGCAGTATATCCAGCTGATAGATGCCGACGATTACCTGCTTCAGGCACCGTATGAACAATGTCTTGACATTGTAAGATACCACAAAGATGCCGACCTGATACTGCTAAAGGGAACATCACACCACCACGCCCATATCGACTTTATGTATGAAGGACCGCTCACGGGCGTCAGTTTTATGCAACAAAATAACCTGAAAGGTGCTGCGTGGGGGTATATTTTTAAGCACGATATTTTAGGAAATCTGCGCTTTACACCGGGTATTTATCATGAAGATGAGGAGTTTACGCCACGCCTTATGCTCAGGGCACATGGTGTTTATGTAACAAAATCGGAGGCCTATTTTTACCGACACCGCAGCAATTCAATCATGAACAATAAGAAAGATGAGCATATTACCAAACGGTTAAAAGACTTGTTGAGTGTAATTATTCATCTGAGAGACATTGCTGCACAATTGAATCAGGAAGAAAAAAAGGCACTAAACAGACGCGTTAGTCAGCTGACAACCGACTATTTATATAATATCATTCACCTCACTCATAGCCGTAAACAACTTGAAAATGCAATAGAGGCTTTGAAAGACTTGCAGCTTTACCCCCTGTCGGCGATAAACTATAATCGTAAATACACCATTTTCCGTAAGATGACAGAATCGAAAATAGGCCGGACTATCTTAATAACGTTTGTGAAATAACCCGTTTTAATACAACGATATGAAAATTCTGCTTCTCGGAGAGTACAGCAATGTACACGCAACGTTGGCCAGGGGCTTGCGCAAACTGGGCCATAAGGTAACAGTTGCAAGCAACGGCGATGTATGGAAAGGGTATGAACGGAATATTGATTTGGCAAGAAAAGACGGGAAATGGGGAGGCATACGCTTATATATAAAGGTGATAGGTATGCTGCCCCGTTTAAGAGGATATGATATTGTACAGCTTGTTAATCCTATGTTTCTTGAACTGAAGGCTGAACATATCAGGCCCGTTTATAATTTTCTGCGAAAGCATAATAAATGCATTGTGATGGGAGCTTTCGGCATGGACTATTACTGGGTAAACGAAAACTTACATCGTTTACCGATGAAATACAGCGATTTTAATATCGGAAAGCATCTGCGAACTGATGAATCAGCTTTAAGAGAACGCAACGATTGGCTGAATACACCTAAAGAAAAGCTGAATAAGATGATGGCAAACAGTTGTGACGGTATTGTGGCAGGGCTGTACGAATATTGGGTTTGTTACCATCCGGTGTTCCCTGACAAGACCGTATTCATACCCTATCCTATTATTATGGATAGCAATATAACCATAAGGGAAAGAGAAAAAGGCGCGACAGTTAAATTGTTTGTTGGAATTAGTAAGGGGCGGAGTGCCTATAAGGGAACGGATATTATGTGGGAAGCCGCCCGGGATATTTGCAGGAAATACCCCGATAAAATAAGTCTTCATGTAGTAGAAGGGCTGCCTTATCATGAATATGTTGAGGCAATGAAAGATTCTGACATCATTCTCGATCAGCTATACAGCTATACACCTGCTATGAACTCGCTGCAAGCCATGAGCATGGGCATTATAAGTATGGGAGGAGGTGAAGAGGAAGGCTACGAAATATTAGGGGAAAAAGAACTTAGACCCATCATAAATGTAGAACCTGCATACGATAGTGTTTATGCGGCATTGGAACACTTTGTGCTGCATCCTGAAGAAATTGACAAACTTCGACGACAAAGTATTGAGTATATCAGGAAACATCACGATTATTTACATGTTGCAAAGCAGTATGAAGCATTTTATAACAGAATCATCATGAACAAATAAAATAGAGGTAAATGTTTGCCGATTACGAATTATTAATTACTTTTGCAGCATATAATAACGATATATCATGAGAGAGAAAAAAGCGATTACACTAAAAACTTTAACCAAAAGCAATGTTTGGGATATTCAGGAAAATGATGTGTTTCGTATGTGGGAGGCAGCCGAAAAGGATGCTGACCTCAAAGATAATATGTATCGGTATACCGACATTATTAAAACGGCCTTTGACGTTGAGGAAATAATGGTTGACCGTCCGGAGGTAATAAGGAAATACGAAACGCGGGGATTCAAAGTAGGAGCCATCAAAATTGATGACGAAACACGGAAAAAATATGCTATCAAAAAGAAAGCTATCATGCGTGTTACTGACCTTTCGTATGAAAATATTAAACATCTTTCGGCAGCAAAGCTGGTTAGTGTACTGGGGCGTAATTTTGGAGGAGGCTGGGAATCGCTACCCCAAGGCATACAAGATATTATAGAAACCGGGTTTGATGTTTCCACAACCACCCTGCCTCAGGAGCGTTTACACAAAGCGGGCGGCCTGTATGAGAAAAAGGTTGCCGACGGATATGAGGCTCTGGAAATCCCTAAAGGAACATGGACAGAAGCCATATTTGTCAAAGAGAAGGAAGATGTGGAGAATGAACCGCTTGTTCCTCATGGTGGATTTACAGACGAACCAATAGAGGAAACAACTGTTGACGAAGGTGAAAGTGAAAACGAACCTGCTGAAGTTGAAAAGCGTAAGCCGGAAGAAGATGATGACGACAGCTTTGATGATGACAAGCTAACGGAGGAGAGTTATCGCACAACGTATGAAACTAATCCCGAGGACCTCAATTATGAAGCCGAGGAAATTAGCGACGATGAGGAGTTTTAACAAAACATTCAGCTAATAAAGAACAAGGTATATCAATGGTTTGATATACCTTGTTTTGTTTTATAACAACACGCTTGTTCCATCTTCATAATACTTACTTTTTGGTTTGATATACCCTGTCTTGTTTTATAACAACACGATAAAAGCAAAATCTTTAGCCTTTTATTTTTTTTCTTTCGTTTTTTCTTTTTACCTTTGCAACCGTTTGATTTTAAGTTGCAATGAGAGTTTCGGGAAATCAGAA
>CALIIG010000072.1 GCA_938018155.1 uncultured Prevotella sp. | reverse complement strand
CGAAACCGTACAGCACAAACAGAGAACCATTATGTTAAAAAACCAGATACAATGCAGAATAAAGCCGTTATTATATAACATTATGGGCGTAATTTTGTAATTTTGCAAGCATATTGACAGGGAAACAACAACACAGCTTGCAAATGGGTAATACAGGATTATACAACAACATTTATGAACACGATGCCTGCGGCGTGGGCATGGTAGTAAACATAAACGGCGAAAAAAACCACCAGCTTGTTGACGATGCCCTTAAGGTATTGGAGCACCTGCGCCACAGAGGTGCTGAAGGTGCCGACGGCAAAACGGGCGACGGAGCGGGCATCATGCTCCAGATTCCTCACGAATTCATACTGCTTCAAGGCATTCCTGTTCCCGAGAAAGGGAAATACGGAACGGGCCTTGTTTTCCTTCCGAAAGACGAAGAAAAACAGCAACAAATTCTCTCCGTGATGATTGAGGAGATAGAACACGAGGGATTGCAACTGATGCACTTGCGTACAGTGCCCACCTGTTCAGAGTGTTTGGGAGAGGCTGCTGCCGAAACCGAGCCTGATATTCGTCAGGTTTTTGTCACCAGTACAGCCGACCGCCAGACCGATGACCTCGAACGCACACTGTATATTATACGTAAAAAGATTGAAAAGCGCATTTCAAACCAACAATTTTACATTTGCAGTTTGTCGTCACGCAATATTGTTTATAAGGGAATGTTGTCGAGTTTGCAGCTCCGCCATTATTATCCCGACCTTACAAACAGCTATTTTACAAGCGGCATGGCATTGGTTCACAGCAGGTTTTCAACCAATACCTTCCCCACATGGGCCCTGGCACAGCCTTTCCGCCTGCTGGCACACAACGGCGAAATAAACACCATTCGCGGCAATCGCAGCTGGATGAAGGCGCGCGAAGCGGTGTTATCGTCACAGGTTTTGGGCGACATTCACGATATAAGCCCTATTATTCAGCCCGGCATGAGCGACTCGGCGAGCCTCGATAACGTCTTTGAGTTCTTTGTAATGAACGGTATGTCGCTGCCCCTGGCGTTGTCAATTATGGTCCCTGAAAGCTTTAACGACAAGAATCCATTGTCTGAAGACCTCAAGTCTTTTTATGAATACCATTCCATTTTAATGGAACCGTGGGACGGTCCGGCGGCTTTACTCTTTGCCGATGGACGCTACGCGGGAGGAATGCTCGACCGCAACGGCCTGCGTCCGGCGCGTTATACCATCACGAAAAGCGGCACAATGGTGGTGGCTTCCGAGGTAGGCGTGATGGATTTTGACCCGGCAGAGGTAGTCGAAAAAGGGCGGTTGCAACCCGGTAAAATACTGCTTGTTGATACAAAAGAAGGCAAAATATATCACGATGGCGAAATAAAAGAGAGGCTCGCACATGCACATCCTTACCGCGAATGGCTGAACACGAACCGCATTCAGCTCGAAAACATTCATACCGGACGCAAGGTAAGCAACGCCGTTGAGCACTTAAATGCCAAGGAAACAGAGTTTGGCTTTGGCAAAGAAGATATAAACGATACGCTCATTCCTATGGCAACACGCGGGCAAGAGCCTACTGCCTCGATGGGAAATGACACGCCTTTGGCCGTGTTGTCAGGCGAACCGCAGATATTTTTCAATTATTTCCGCCAGCAATTTGCGCAGGTTACCAATCCCGCTATCGACTCAATACGCGAACAATTGGTCATGAGCCTCACCGAATACATAGGTCGTGTGGGTACGGGTATTCTTAATCCTGACGAAACCAACTGCAAAATGGTGCGGCTTCCCCATCCTGTTTTAACGAACGGTCAGCTTGATATTCTTCAGAATATACGATATAAAGGCTTCCACACATGCAAGTTAAGTATGACCTTTGAGCCTTATACCGGCACACCTTCAGCCAGTGGAGAGCAGAAGACAAGCCTTGCAGGAGAGGCCCTTCGCGAAGCTATCGACCAACTTTGTAAAGCAGCAGAACGCAGCGTTGACGATGGTTACAACTATATTATATTAAGCGATCGCGACATCGATAGCCAACATGTTGCCATACCTTCACTGCTTGCCGTGAGTGCAGTACACCATTATCTGATCAACGTTGGCAAGCGTGTGCAAACGGCTCTCATCGTAGAGAGTGGCGAAATACGCGAGGTTATGCACGCCGCACTGCTGTTGGGGTACGGTGCTTCTGCCCTTTGTCCGTATATGACATTCGCTATTCTCGACGACCTTGTGCAAAAAGGCAAGATACAAGAGAACTATCCCACGGCCGAAGCCAACTATATTGCTGCGGTGAAAAAAGGCTTGTTGAAGATCATGGCCAAAATGGGAATCTCGACCATACGCTCTTATCGCGGTGCCCAAATCTTTGAATCGATTGGCCTTTCTGAAAGTTTGCTGAAGGCTTACTTCGGTACTGATACATCAACCGTAGGCGGAATCGGACTCGATACCATCGCCCACGATGCCGTTCAATTGCATAAAAAGGCTTACAACATAATTGAAAATGGTGAGGATAAGCCCCTTCCCAACCTGGGACAATTCCATTGGCGCGCCGACGGTATTAAACACGCGTGGAACCCTGACACCATAGCCGCCCTGCAATTAGCCACCCGAACGGGCGACTATGAAACGTTTAAGCACTTTGAAAAGCTTGTAGACGATAAGCCTGAACCCCTGTTTTTGCGCGACTTTCTTGACTTTAAGCGCAACCCTATCGACATTGACGAGGTAGAACCGGAGGCTGAAATTGTGAAGCATTTTGTGGTAGGAGCCATGTCTTTCGGCGCACTCTCGAAGGAAGCACATGAGGCTCTGGCCATGGCTATGAACAAATTGGGAGCACGTAGCAACACCGGCGAAGGCGGAGAAGACGCTGAACGCTTCCACGCTACGGCTGAAGGCATCTCTCTTTCCAGCAAAACGAAGCAGGTTGCATCGGGTCGTTTCGGTGTGACGACGGAGTATTTGGTGAACGCTGACGAAATACAGATAAAGGTTGCACAGGGCGCAAAGCCGGGCGAAGGCGGCCAGTTGCCAGGCTTTAAAGTGAATGAAGTTATCGCGAAAACGCGGCATTCCATCCCCGGAATAAGTCTTATTTCGCCACCACCCCATCATGATATTTATTCGATAGAAGACTTAAAGCAGCTTATTTTCGACCTGAAGAATGTCAATCCGCGTGCTGCTATCAGTGTGAAACTGGTTGCAGAGAGCGGCATTGGCACCATTGCGGCAGGTGTTGTAAAGGCTAAAGCCGACCTCGTTGTGATATCAGGTGCCGAGGGTGGCACAGGTGCCTCGCCGGCTTCCAGTATGCGTTTCGCCGGCATTTCGCCAGAAATTGGCGTCGCAGAAACGCAACAGACGCTGGTTAAAAACGGTCTTCGGTCGCTTTCACGATTGCAAGTAGACGGCCAAATGAAGTCGGCGCGCGACGTTATCATCATGGCACTGCTTGGTGCGGAGGAATTTGGTTTCGGCACAGCACCGCTCATTACACTCGGTTGCGTCATGATGCGCAAGTGTTCACAGAATACTTGTCCAATGGGTGTGGCCACACAAGATACGAAATTACGGGGCTTTTTCCGTGGAAAATACGAATATGTGGTTAATTATTTCACTTTCCTCGCCCGGCATATACGCGAGTATCTGGCCGAGATGGGCTTTAAATCCCTGAACGATATTGTTGGCCATACCGATCTTTTAACCCGTCGTGATACTGCCTCCTGCTGGAAACCGGCATCGGATGCCGTCAGAAACAAGTGGGGAAGTCTGGATTTTGGCCGCCTGACCACACGCGAAACAGGTGATGTTTCAACTTATTGCACCCGCACACAAGATCACGATTTGTACGACATTCTGGACGAACAGATAATCAATGCCGCCGAAAATGCCATAAGAACAGGCGGCGAAACAGACCTCGATTACCCCATTCGTAATACCAATCGTGCCGTCGGTGCCATGCTGTCAGGTCATATTGAGTGGCTCCGTTCGCAGGAACTGCAGAAAATTGCTGACGGTAACCCAGAAGACAAAGCCACTGAGAGCAACCCCGCTACACTTGAAAATACAGGCCAGCCCACCATTAACGTTAAGTTTAAAGGCTCGGCAGGCCAGAGCTTTGGAGCTTTTTTGGTGAAAGGTATCAACTTTAAATTAGAGGGCGAAGCCAACGATTACTTTGCAAAAGGGCTGTCGGGAGGCCATATTTCCATCCTTCCACCCAAGCGGAGCAACTTTAATGCCGAAGACAACACAATTGCAGGCAACACCGGTTTATACGGCGCGACGTCAGGAGAACTGTATATCAACGGCAAGGTTGGCGAACGATTTGCCGTGCGTAACAGCGGTGCCATTGCGGTTGTTGAGGGTACAGGCGACCACTGCTGCGAATACATGACGGGCGGGCGCGTCGTGGTGCTCGGACAGACAGGCCGGAATTTTGCTGCCGGTATGAGCGGAGGTGTGGCCTATGTCTGGGATAAGAATCACGATTTTGACTATTATTGCAACATGGGCATGGTTGAAATCAACCTCGTTGAGGAAACAACCTATCGCAAAGAACTGCATGAACTGATACGTCAACACTACTTATACACCGGTTCAAAGCTCGCAAGGACGATGCTTGATAACTGGAATCGCTACATCGATGAGTTTATACAGGTGGTGCCTATCGAGTATAAGCGCGTGCTTCAGGAGGAGCAAGTAAAGAAACTTCAGCAGAAAATTGCCGACATGCAAAGGGAGTATTGAAAGGTAAAAGGGTAAAAAAGTAAAAAGATAAAAGGCTTAGAAGAAGGAGATAAAAGCGATTGGAAGCTGGCAATATTCAGGTTATGGCAGACATTTCCAACCAACTGATGTTTTCTTTACCCCATGCGAGAACAAACATTATTGAATTTTTATTTTATCATTATAATATATGGGTAATCCAAAAGGCTTTTTAGAGGTCGAGAGAAAGGAAGCAGGCTACCGGCCTATACACGATAGAATACACGACTTTGGGGAAGTAGAGCAGACCCTTAACAGCAACGACCGACGGCTGCAAGCCAGTCGTTGTATGGACTGTGGGGTGCCATTCTGCCACTGGGCCTGCCCTTTGCACAACAAAATACCCGAGTGGAACGATGCCCTTTACCGCGGAGAGTGGGGGGAGGCTTACGCACTGCTGTCGCAAACCAACGATTTTCCTGAGTTCACGGGACGCATTTGTCCGGCTCTTTGCGAAAAAGGCTGCGTGCTAAACCTCATGAATCATGAACCCACAACGATACGGGAGAACGAGGCTGCCATCGCCGAGCATGCCTATCAGGAGGATTTTGTGAAGCCACGTATTCCAAAACGCAACGGGAAAAAGGTTGCCGTAGTAGGTGCAGGACCTGCCGGACTAAGCACCGCTACGCAACTAAATCAGCGAGGTTATGAGGTTACGGTATACGAAGCACGTGAGAAAGCAGGTGGCTTATTGCGCTTCGGAATACCCAATTTCAAGCTGAACAAGGATATTATAGACCGCAAAATGCGCATCCTGGAGGCCGAAGGCATCAACTTTATTTACCATACCATGCTGGCTGACCGTATGAAAACGGTCTGCGATATACAAAACGACGACACTCTTGCAGAGACCAAAAGGGTAACCATTGAAGAACTGTCGCAACAGTATGATGCCGTTGTTATATGCACAGGCACGCCACAAGCGCGCGACTTGCCAATACCAGGGCGCGACCTTAAGGGCGTTTACTTTGCCCTCGAAATGCTGTCACAGCAGAACCGTGTACTGGCAGGAGCCGAATTTGACAAGGAAAAATTAGTGAATGCACGAGGTAAGGACGTGCTGGTTATTGGCGGCGGCGATACAGGAGCCGATTGTATCGGCACCTCGCACCGTCAGGGATGCAAAAACGTTACGCAAATAGAGATTATGCCCCGTCCTGTCGACGGGCCTGATGACCCGCAGAATCCGTGGCCCAACTGGCCGCGAACGCTGAAGACCAGCTTTGCACACGAGGAAGGCTGCACACGCCGTTGGAACATCAATACGCTGGAATTTTTGGGCAAAAACGGCCTGTTGACCGGCGTTAAAGTGCAGGAAATAGAATGGGTGCCGAACCCTGAGGGCGGGCGTCCGCTGATGAAACCAGCCAAAGATCCAGAGGTAATCAAGGCCGATATGGTGCTTCTGGCTATGGGATTCCTGTCCCAACACCTGCCCGAATATCCTGAAAACGTATTCGTTGCCGGCGATGCAGCAAGCGGTGCAAGTCTTGTTGTACGTGCGTTGGCAAGCGGACGAGGCGTTGCTGCAACCGTTGACCGTTATCTGCAACCATAGCCTTTTACAACAGCAATCCCCTTTATATAAAGGCGAATCACTTATGTGTGATTCGCCTTTTCCGGTCATTGTTATCCTATAATGGCTGTTGTGCGCCTACAAATACGCCATTTTGCCATTAGTTTATATTGATATTATCGGCACATTACAACGTGACGGCCATTCCTTTATTCCAATACTGTCATCGTCCGACGGCCGTCAGCAGCGCGTACGGCGACCGTCACACCCATCGTTCGACGACCGCC
>CALIIG010000071.1 GCA_938018155.1 uncultured Prevotella sp. | reverse complement strand
GCCTTCCGTCGGCGATGCATTTGGCCAGACCCGCGGCAGCCACGTGCTGTCTCCAGGGCTCGATTTCGCTTTTGGTCTTGTGGGAGACAGTTACATTGACCGTGCACAGAGCCGTGGATGGCTGCTCAATAACGACAGCGTGGCTACGCCGGCTACCACCAATTTCACCGAAGACGTACAAATGCGCGTCATGCTTGAGCCTGTCAAAAACCTGAAGATAGACCTCAATGCCGCCCGAACGATAACGCGGGCACGCAGTATTCAATATATGTATGCGGGCAATCCTGCTACCCAGACAGGCAGTCTTACCATGACAACATTGTCAATCGGCACCTCGTTTGAGGGCATGGGCTCGGCTGCCAATGGCTTCCAGAGCCAGAGTTTTGAGCGTTTTTGTGCTTCGCTCGCAGGCTTCCGACAGCGTGTTGAGGCCCGTTATGCAGGTACAATATATCCTGCAGGCACCCCGTTTGCAGGCACTCCGTTCAATGCTGTCAACGGAGGCGTTAACCCTTATAGTGCCGATGTCATGGTGCCGGCGTTCTTGTCAACCTACACATCCATGGGCAAGGGGCTTGATATATTCCCGTCTTTAACGAAAATGCTTCCCAACTGGTCGGTCCGTTACAGCGGGTTAAGCAGGCTTCCATGGTTTCGCGACCATTTTAAAAGCGTCAATATTAACCACTCTTATAAAAGCATCTATGCCGTAGGAGCCTATCAAAGCTATTCCACGTTTATGCAATTGATGAATCCCAGCATGGGCTTTATCATCGATGCAGCCAATGGAAACCCCGTCCCTAACTCGATGTATAACGTGTCTATGGTCAGCATTAACGAGTCGTTCTCGCCGTTATTGGGTGTAGATGTTACGTTCTTAAACAACCTTACCACCCGTCTCGAATACCGTCAGACCCGTTCTTTAGCCCTCTCTATGACGTCAGTTCAGATTAACGAGGCATTAAGTCGCGACTGGGTTCTGGGTATGGGATACAAACTTAACAACTTTAAATTCTTTGGATTAGCAGGTCCGCGCAAGGTAAAATCGCGTTCAAAGGGCGGGGTACAGCCCGAAACCGTTACACCTAAAAGCCGTGGAACCAATCACGCACTGAATTTAAGGCTCGATGTTTCGTGGCGTCGACAGGCTGCCATTACACGCGATATTGCCACCGTCAGCTCTACGGCCACGTCGGGAAACTCGGCTTTTAAGTTTGCTTTTTCGGCCGAATACACGCTTTCGCGCATGCTTTCGATGAGCTTTTACCTCGACCGTCAAACCAACACCCCGCTGCTTTCATCAAGCAGTTATCCTACTACCACACAAGACTTTGGCCTTAGTGTCAAGTTCTCACTTACACGCTGATTAAACGCTTCTTGCCTTTTGTGCTTTGCATAAAACTTTGTAACTTTGCCCCTTGTAACAAGTTTTATTGTATATCAGGTGCTTATGGGAGCTTTCTGCCGTTCGTTTCAACATCGCATTACGTTGGGTGCAGGTTGTGGTATAACCCTTTGCCTTGTTGCAGCGTTCTGGCTTTTCTGGGTCAAAATGGTTGTAATGGGCGCAATGATGGCCTTTGTTGTTATATTAATGTGCGAGCGAGTGTTCCATACCCAATATGTTTTATACAACGATAAACTTGTTATTCGTCGGGGCCGGCTCTCCCGTGACAAGGCAATTGCTTTGTGCGATATTACCTCTTGCCGCAGAATTTCCGTTAATTTCGGCCTTTCCCATTACCTCCTTATTCAGTATGGCAACGACCATATAACTTCTGTCGAACCTCAAAACGAGGCTGCTTTTATAGCGTGTATGAAAAAATTAAAAGCAGAAATTTAAATAATTACGATAGCTTCATGCAATTGAATAAACACCATATACCCTTTATTATAAAACTTTCGGTCTGGCTTTTTGTTGCTATTGCGTGCCTGCCACTGCATGCGCAAACCGAATTGGGCGGGCCTCTTGCCGACCGTGATACGCTCATTGCCGATTCAATATGGAACGATAACGACAGCCTGTTCCTGAAAAACGATACGCTTGCATGGCCGCAGAACGTGCAAACGGCTATCGACAGGCTGCTGCAGAACGATATGTTTAAGACATCTCAGGTTGGGATGATGATATACGATCTCGATGCCGATTCGGTAATCTACCGCCATAATGAGCGTCAGCTCCTTCGCCCCGCGTCAACCATGAAGGTTATTACCGCCATAACGGCTCTCGATAAACTGGGTGGAGGCTACCGTTTTAAAACCGATTTATGTTACACCGGCCGTGTGGACAGCTGCACATTGGCAGGTGATGTGTATTGTGTTGGCGGCTTCGACCCGCGCTTTAACATTGATGATATGCACGCCTTTGTTGAGGCTTTGCGCCGTATGGGCATCGATACCATTCGTGGAAATGTGTATGCTGACAAGACGATGAAAGACGAAACACCCTACGGTGAGGGCTGGTGCTGGGACGATGACAACCCTGTTCTCTCACCCTTGCTTATTGCACGCAAGGACCTGTTCGTTGCGCGCTTTGTCGCCGAACTTCAGAAAGCGGGCATCTTTCTTACAGGAACTACGGGCGAACAGCGCAAGCCCGACGATGCCAGCTGTATTATATCGCGTTTCCATACCATTGACCAGGTGCTTATGCGCATGCTGAAACAGAGCGACAATCTGTATGCCGAGGCCATGTATTACCAAATAGCGGCTGCATCAGGACAGCATCCGGCTACGGCCAAAAGTGCGCGCGAGGCCGAACAACAGCTCGTAAACCGGTTGGGCTTGGATGCTTCGCGCTATAAGTTTGTTGACGGATCGGGCCTCTCGCTCTACAATTATGTCAGTGCTGAACTGGAGGTTCGCCTGCTCCGTTACGCCTATTCCAACCAGTTTATCCTCAACCATCTGCTGCCTGCATTGCCTGTAGCGGGGGTTGACGGCACGTTAAATACACGCATGCACTCGCCTTTCACGCGGTCAAATGTGCGTGCAAAAACGGGCACAGTGACGGGCGTGTCGAGCCTTTGTGGCTATCTTACGGCCTCAAACGGCCACCAGATATGCTTCTCTATTATTAACCAGGGGGTTATGCACGGCAAAAACGGGCGGAGTTTTCAAGACCGTGTCTGCTCTGTTCTGTGCCGCCCCTGATACCTTTCTCCCGTTATGATGAAAGCTATTCAAATATTTATTGACCACCTGCTTGTTGTATCGGGCTTTCATGGCAACGAAGTTCCTGTGCTTCGCCACGTATTACTGATACTGGTTGCAGCGTTATTGTCGTTCCTTAGCTATTGGATTTCCCGTGCCGTACTGGTGCCTCTCGTCACACGCATGACGCGCGGGCGGCCTGTTACCTATGCCAATGTTATCTTCGACCGCCCTGTTATCCTGGCCTTTTGCGGCATTGTGCCGGCCGTTGTCATCTGGAAGCTGTTGCCAATGGTGTTTTTTCAATATCCGTTTGTGCGTATGGTGCTTACGCGTCTCACGGCTATTTATCTTACGTTTGCCACTGTCCGACTGTGTTTTACGTTTATCAGCCAGCTTAAATTGTTCGATAATGGCCGCCGAACCAGCAGGCAACAGTATATCCTTTCGTTTTTAGGCGTTGTACGTATTGTTATAGCCTTCCTGGCAGTAGTGGTTATCGTCTCTATCATTATTGACCGAAGCCCCATGACCCTGCTCGCAGGCCTGGGGGCTACATCGGCTGTTCTCATGCTGGTTTTTCAGGATACCATACAAGGTCTTGTTGCGGGCATCCGCCTTACATCCAATGATATGCTGCACGTTGGCGACTGGATTACCGTAGATAGTGCCGGAGCCGACGGCATTGTAACCGAGATGAGCCTTACAACCGTTAAGGTACAGAACTTCGACAACACCATAGTTACCGTGTCTCCAATGGCTTTGGTAAGCGGCTCGTTTAAGAATTGGCAGGGCATGCAGGACGGCGGGGGACGCCGTGTATATCGTAAAATATACTTCGATTTCAGAAGCATTTGTTATACCGGCGACAGCAAAAGGGAAACCAATATGGGGCAGTTCCGTCAGGCTGTTGAAAGTTTCCTTATAGCCGATGAGCGTGTAAACAACAAGATGACGCTTGTGGTGCAGCAGCTCGAGGCCACGCAGTGTGGGCTTCCCGTTGGTATTTGCTTCTTCCTGAAGGTGAAGGGGGGAAACGATTACGAGCATCAGCTGGCCGATATGATGGAGCATATCTATCTGATGGCAGGCAGCTTCGGGCTGGTTATTTACCAGCAGTTTCCTGAACAATAGTGTATTGGCTATAAAGTATTATTATAATATAAGGTAGAAAAAGGCGTGGAGCGTAGGTCTCTGCGCCTTTTTCTTTATGTCATTATGGGGCAGGGTACAGGGCATTACATCACAAAGCCCGTTGTCCGACGGCCGTCAGCAGCGCGTACGGCGACCGTCGAACAATGGGTATGACGGCCGTCAACAGCGCGTACGCCGGCCGTCGAACGATGAGCCATACACCGTAAACGTCATAGCTTAACAGGCTTTTTGTTGAAACAATCCAGCTTTTTCACCGATTGAATATGCCGGTAATAGAAAACCAACATGGCCACGGCTGCTATAATTACATACATGCCGGCAACCTGTGCAGTGTTTATATTTATGTTTTCGATGCTTGCACCAGGCAGCGATGCTATCAGCATCAGCAGGTAATTCATGCCTCCCGCCACAGCCAAAAGGGTGCTTGCCACCATCTTGCCAATCACGGGCAGGGGCATGGTAAACAGCCATATCACCGCGCCGTAAACAATAACCGTTGCTGCCGGCACCGCAACCATGTTGGTAAACAGGAAATAACACGGGAAACGACCGAAATAATACATTACCAATGGTGCCGTTGTAAGCTGTGCTGCCAGCGATACGGCTGTCATGTTCCATATCATATGCAGCAGCTTTTGTTTGATGAAGATGATGCCCGAAAGGAACGGATAGAACAGCAATATGCCCAAAACAGCCGTAAACGACAGCTGAAACCCTACATCCCACAGGCTTAGCGGACTAACCATGAGCATAACGATAACCGCCAGCGACAATGTATTAAGCGAGGCTTTGCCCCTGCCAAGCACAGCCCCCACCGACAAAACCGACAGCATTACCGCTGCCCTTGTAACGCTTGTACCCATACCTGCCATAAATGTGTAGGCCCATATGGCGACAAGAACAAAGGCTTGTTTAAGCCATTTTCTGCGCCCCGCGAGCGGGAATAACAGCGAAAGTATGGCATATATAATGCCTAAATGCAGCCCCGAAAGAGCCAGCACGTGCGCTCCGCCCGAAATATTGAAGTTGTCGTGTGTTTGTTTTGAAAGCCAGGTTTTGTCGCCAAAGGTCATGGCTGCTATCACGGCGTAGCGTTGGTCGTAGGGTTGTGACGGGCCTGACAGGGCGAGCAGGCGTTCGCGAAGCAGGGTTGCCTTTAACCTTAAACGTAATAAACGGGGGAGCGATACGTCATGATTTGCTGATATTTGCCAGCTGCGGGGCAGGATAAATGTACGTGCCGCGAAGCCGTGCACGCGCATCCATTGTTCGTAATTAAACCTGCGGCCGGGCTGATAAGCCGATGGGGGCTCCATGATAGAGCAAGCCTCGATGTGCATTCCTGTTTGTAAGGCGCGCCAGCGGTTTTGTAAGGTATCGCGTAAAAAGGCAGCTTTGACAAGCACGGGGCGCGGCAGGCTGAAGCCTTCGGCCTTATACAGGGCCATGTCGCAGGCGGCAATGCGCCCGTGTATCATGGGTTTGCCGATAATAACAGCGTGGTAAGCGACGGGCTTATCCGTGGGGAGCGGCGGGCGTAATTGTTGGTTGCTGCGGGTTACGAGGGCTGAACCCAGAAAGAAAGCGGTTAAAAGAACGGCTACATACTGCATGGCGGCTTTTTGTTTTAGCAAAAAGGCTGCTGCAAGCGTTGTGCCCATTGCCAGTATCCATGCCGCAAAGGGCACGTGAAAGGCGTTGCCGGTAATAATGCCCGCAACGAAAACGAGGGCTGTTGGTAAAAGAGGGTACATAGGTTAAAGGTCATGGGGCGGTGTGTCGTCAGGCTCAGTCTGCTTCTCCGGCCAGTTAACGAGAAACACTTTACGCGTGGCACGCGTAAAGGCTGTGTAAAGCCAGTGCATGTAATCGGGCGTAATCATGTCGTCAGTAAGGTATCCCTGGTCAATGTAAACGTTCTGCCACTGTCCGCCCTGCGCCTTGTGGCAGGTAACGGCGTAGGCAAATTTGATTTGCAGGGCGTTGTAATAGCGGTCGGCTTTCATGGCTTTGAGGCGGTCGGTTTTGCGCGACAGGTCCTGGTAATCGTCCATGACGCTTTGCCATAACTGTTCGTTCTGTTCGCGCGAAAGGGCAGGAGCCTCGCTCGTCAGCGTGTCCAGGATAACCGTTGCTTCAACTTCGGCCTCGTCATAATCGGGAAATTGCAGGCTGACGTCGGCAAACCTGAACCCGTAAAAGCTGCGAAAACGGCGCGCCCTCAGCACCCTGGCGCGGTCGCCGTTGGCCAGAAAGCTGCCGTTGCCGCTGCCGTTTTGCGAGGCAGGGATGGCGTAAAAGTAATTGTTTTTCACCATCATTACCATGTCGCCCGTACATAAAGCCTCTTCCCTGTCGAGCACCATGGCGCGTATTCCCTGGTTATAGACGCCGGCCCGCTTGTTTGAACGCGTAAGGACAATGGTATCGTCGATGCCCGTTTCGGAATAGCTTGTGGCCAGACTTTCGATGATTTCGTCGCCCGGTACGCGCTGAACGTCGGTGAAAGGCCATAGCTTTATGCGGGGCAAAACAGGCTCGTTGATAAGCGAGCGTATTTGTATGGCGTTGTAAAGTATGCCTGAAAGCCGGCTCTGCCGCACCACAGCGGCGAGGCTGTATTCCCAAACCTTCAGCCCGTGAGCCTCCAGAACCGGCGTGCTGAGGGCGGGAGCTTCGGCCTCGCCCACCGGCGGAAGCTGGGCATTGTCGCCTATAAGCAGCAGCCGGCAGCCCGCACCGCCGTACACATATTGTATAAGGTCGTCGAGAAGACTTGCCGAACCAAACGTAATATCGCCCGAAGCGGCCCGGCTTCCAATCATCGAGGCCTCGTCAACCACAAACAACATGTTGCGGTAACGGTTGTCGTTCAGGTTGAACGTGCCGCCAAAACCCGTGTAATTCTTCTCACGGTAGATGCGGCGGTGGATGGTACAGGCGGGCAGATTGCTGTGTAACGAAAAAACCTTTGCAGCGCGCCCCGTAGGTGCCATAAGCGTAAGTTTCTGCCCCAGGCGGTGCAGGGTGCTTACCATAGCGGCGGCAACGGTGGTTTTTCCTGTCCCCGCCGAGCCGCGAAGAACCATGATTGAGTGCGGGTTGCGGTCGGCAAGAAACTGCGAGAACACCGCAAGTGCCTCTTCCTGCCCGGGTGCAGGCTGGTAGCCGAGGGCTTTTTTGACAAGGCTTATGAAATCATTCTGTGTCATGTTCCGGCTTGTTTTTTTTTCGTATCTTTGCAAACGTTGGCGGCTGATGCCGGCAAAGTTAGCGAGTTTTGGGTATATATGAAACTGATTTTACATAATAATATGCTTCTTCCGGCCTGCGTGGTGGTGCTGGCCGTGCTGTGCTTTATGAGTGTTGACAGGCCTCTGGCCTTTTCGAAAGAACAAAAACAGCGCGAAAAGGCGGTGATGTCGCAAATCAGCAAAATAGTAAGGGCCGAACGGCAATATTGCCTGCGCAAGGGCGTTTATACGGGAAGTTTCGACGTTCTGACGGCGGCCGGGCTGCTTGACAGGGCCGACCGTTACGTGCCTTACTCGAAAAGGCAGAGTTTTGAGCTTGAAGCCACTGCCGCCATGGGAAAGAGCGGCAAAGCTATTCCGCAGCTGACGTGCGGCGCGCGCTACGCCGTTTATCTGCAAGGCCTTGATGAAGACAAGATAAACGAACTGTCGGCGCAGGCTGCCGCCGCCGGCAACTACCCGGGAATACAGGTAACCGAGGGGAAATAACAGGCCCGGGCACCGAATGAGATAAAGATAAAAACATTGCTTTAACTTCATCCACATGGAAGAAATTAAGAAAACAGCGAGGATGACCATCCGTGTAAGCGAAGGCTCTCTGGCCTTTGCCATTGCTGACAAACACAGCGAATCGCAAATTATGTTTAAGCCGTTTACCTGCCGCAGCGGCGTGTCGATGGCGGCAAACCTGCGCGAAGCCTTCAAAACCGAAGAGCTTTTGCGCATGCCTGCCGACAGGGCGCAGGTGCTTGTAGACGCGCCGGTGCTGCTGATTCCGATAGAGGAGTATCGCGACGAGAACATGGAGGCGTTGTACAAACACAGCTTTCCGGAAAGCGACGGCTGCGTAATGATGAGCAATGTGCTGCCCGATTTGAATGCCGTGGCGTTGTTCGGCGTGAACAGCGACCTTAAGCTGGTTGTGGAAGACCATTACAGCGACGTGAAGTTTATTTGCCTGATGCGCCCCGTCTGGAACTATATGCACCGCCGTTCGTTTGTGGGAAACCGCCGCAAGCTGTATGCGCACTTCCACGACGGCAAGCTGGAACTGTTCAGCTTTGAGCGTAACCGGTTCATCTTTTGCAACAGTTTCAGGGCCAAATCGTACAAGGATGCCGAATACTTTATTTTGTTTGCGTGGAAGCAGCTTGCACTCGACCAGAGGCGCGACAATCTGTTCCTGTCGGGCGATATTCCTGAAAGGGACGAACTTGTTGACGCGCTCGGGAAGTATCTGGACATGGTAAGCGAGGTGAAGGCGTCGTCCGACTTTAACCGTGCGCCCATAACGATGATAAAAAACATTACGTGGGACATCGTCAGCCTGTACGTCTGACGGCGGCGTTGCGGCGCACCCTGTTTTCCGGTTCGGGCCTGCAGGCCCGTAACAAAAGGCCTGTTGTTTTGAAAAAACAACCCCGCTGCCTTCCAAAAACAACCTTATGGCCTTGCAAAAACACCCCCGCTGCCTTCCAAAAACAGCCTTATGGCCTTCCAAGAACAACCCCGCTGCCTTGCCGGGCGGCAGCCTTTGTTGATAGTTTCCGGCTTTATTGTTCACTGAAAATACAATTATGCGTGTAATTACAGGTAAGTACAAGGGCCGCCGTTTCGACATACCGCGAACGTTTAAGGCGCGTCCCACAACCGATTTTGCCAAGGAAAACATTTTCAACGTGCTGGCGGGGTATATTGATTTCGACGGTTCGGCCGCGCTCGACTTGTTTGCAGGCACGGGCAGCATATCCCTTGAGATGCTGTCGCGCGGGTGCAATCCCGTTGTCAGTGTGGAGGCCGACCGCGACCATGCCCGCTTTATCACGTATTGTATGCAAAAGATTGGCGAAACCAACTGTATGCTGATTAAAGGCGATGTTTTTCGTTTTGTCAGAAAATGCCGTCAGCAGTTCGACCTTGTCTTTGCCGATCCGCCCTATGCTTTAGACCATTTAGCCGGGCTTCCACAACTTGTCCTCGGTGGAGATTTGCTCAGGGAAGGCGGCGTTTTCGTCCTCGAGCACGGCAAAAACTATGATTTCTCGTCAGACAAATGCTTTCTGGAGCATCGCCAATACGGCAGCGTTAACTTCAGTTTGTTTCGGTAAGGGACTTTTTTTCCTTGCATATTTCTGTTTTTTCTTTTATCTTTGTACCGGGATTGTGCCGGATGTGCATTCCGCATTTGCCAGATGTACATTCCGCATTTGCCAGATGTACATTCCGCATTTGCCAGATGTACATTCCGCATTTGCCAGATGTACATTCCGCATTTGCCAGATGTACATTCCGCATT
>CALIIG010000070.1 GCA_938018155.1 uncultured Prevotella sp. | reverse complement strand
CATTCAGGTTTTCTATCAATGCTCCATGGCCGCCAGGTCTGAACAATAATGTACCATCAGCGTTCCTAAACGGACTGTTATCCATATTGGCAGCAATGGTATCGGTTGATGTTTTTTGTTCTGAAAGCCCAACTTCCAAGGCTACACCCAGTTTGTTTTGGTAATAATCAATCTTCTCATGCACCTTATTTGAGAACAGTTCCAAGTGATTGAAAGACACCGTAAAATGAATATTTGCCGAACCTTTACTTTCTACATACAATGCCGCTTCAACCAAATGCTCTTCCATTGGTGTGCGCGGTCCGTCTTCATCATTATGGAAAAGTAACAAACCTTTAGGCAGTTGGCCATAATTTAACCCTTTTGGAGTTAGCAGATTCTCTACAATTGTTTTATATTTTCCGGCAGGAATGAGCTTACAAAGTCCCATTCCCACACTTCTTTTACATTGTTCACAGAGGGCATGATGGAAAGCAAACTTACGGATTCCTGCAAAAAACTCTTTTTCAAAGTTGGTTTTTGGCGTGTCGTAGTTGGCGTTCATGAAGGCAAACATGTCTTTAAACATTCTGCTTGCTGCCCCCGAAGCCGGTACAAATTTTACAATTTTATGTCCCTTCTGCTTGTATTTTTCCCATTCGTTTTCGGCTTGTTCCTGTGCTTTTTCGTCAAGAACCCATATTCCATTACCTGTAGCCGCAGCCGATTTGATACGTAAAAAGGGGAACCCATGCGCTATTTGTTCTAATTGTTGCTCCACCTGCTCAACGCTCATAGCATGGTTTTTAATTTGTTTTTTGTCAGATTCAGTAAACATGACCATAAAGATTTAGTATAGATTCAATAATAGGCAAAAATAAAAAACTTTTGTGAGTGATGAAAGAAATATGACGAAAATCAATCTTCCACATCGCTATATTTTATAAAAAGTGCCCTATGGTCACCATCAATATTTAACCGATACCGCTCATCTATTCTGTGACCTGCCAACCATATAATATGTCCATCCATATCAGTTACAACAAGTTGCTCGCGCCTTTGTTGCGGACTGCACTTAATATCTTTCAAGTAATTACTAACCAGTTTGGTACCTTTCATGCCGAATGGCGTAAAGTAGTCGCCTTCTTTCAGGCGTCTGATAATAAGTGGAAAATTTATTTTCTCTCTATTTACGCATGCCATTTCCCTGGCTTTAGGCACGATGAAAAGAGGCGTAATGTCACATTCGTCAAATGTAAACAGTTTGTTTCCTGCTTTATATTGCCCCACTCCCGTTACCTCAACAGGATTAAGACTTGCCTCCCATTCCGTCCGGTTTAATACTTGCAGTGTATTTCGGCTTATCACAACCACATATTCTGTAGTATACCATGTCGCAGTTCCTTCATGATATTCGAGCATTTCCGTTATCTGATTGCGGTTAAACTCTTTCCCTGATAACAGTTTCCACAAGAAAAGCGAGGGCGAAACAAGTTGTTTTATCTTGTGCAAATTGTATGTTCCTGCCTTTACCTTACAGCTTTTATTGTCATGAACAAAAGCGTTATCAACAACACGGTTCACCTCTTCAAGGTGTTCGGTCATCCGAATAACATGTTCTTTGAACGACGCATTGATATTTTCGAGCAATGGAATCACATTTAATCTTAATTTGTTACGCTGTACGTCGGCTACCAGATTGGTGCTGTCGGTTACATAATTCTGTCCTGTTTGCTCTAAATAATTCAATATTTCATGTCGCGATACATGCAGAAGCGGTCGTATGATAAAGCCATTTTGTGGCTTCATACCCAGCAGGCCGTCCAATCCTGTACCCCGAGCGAGGTGCAATAACACCGTCTCAACCTGGTCGTCCTTATGATGTGCCACACAAATGCCGGCAGCACCTGTTTCCTTACGTGTTTGTTCAAAGAAACGATAACGCAAGTCCCGGGCTGCCATTTCTATTGAAACTTTATGCGATGATGCATAACCAACTGTATCAAAATGTGTTATATGGATAGGGATATTAAGCTCTCTGGCGAATGCTTTACAGAAATCTTCATCGCGGTTACTTTCGCAACCTCGTAACTTAAAGTTGCAATGGACAACCTCAATACGATATCCAAGTTGATGCAAAATGCAGGTAAGTGCTACACTATCTGCCCCACCCGAGAGCCCTATCAGGTAGGTTTCCTGTTCGTTCATCAAGTTATGCTTGCGAATATATTGTTCGATACAATAGGCTATATTCTGCATAGATTATTCAAAAATGTGCCATTTTATCGATAATTATTTATTCAACATACAGCACTAAGCCTTTAAGGTATTCGCCTTCGGGATGGTAAATGTTGATTGGATGGTCGGCAGGTTGGTGAAGTTGGTGCAAAATGCGCACGTTTCTACCCGCTTGTGCAGCAGCGGTAAACACGGCATTACGGAAATTTTCCTTGCTGACGGCCTGTGAACAACTAAACGTAAACAGCAGTCCACCGGGCCTAATACGTTGCAGCCCTTTTATATTCAGCCTCGTATAACCCTTTAAGGCATTGTGCAATGCCATACGGTGTTTGGCGAATGCCGGCGGGTCGAGTACAATTAAATCGTATTTTTTGTCGTTCTCGTCGAGGTATTTAAAGGCGTCGTCGCAAAACGACTCGTGGCGATTATCACCTGGAAAGTTCGTGTTTATATTGAGATTGGTCAGCTCTATAGCCTTTGCGCTGCTGTCAACTGAGTGTACTATCCTGGCCCCACCGCGCATAGCGTAAACCGAAAAGCCCCCAGTGTAGCAGAACATATTCAGCACACTTCTACCCTTTGCATAGTATTCGAGCAGCAATCTGTTCTCACGCTGGTCAACAAAAAAGCCTGTTTTCTGTCCTTTAAGCCAGTCGACATGGAACTTTAAGCCGTTTTCGACAGTCGTATTATTGTCAGTACCTCCATAGATAAAACCGTTTTCCTGTCCTAATTCGGCCTTAAACGGCAATGTAGTCTCACTTTTATAATAAACGTTTTTGATGCGGTTGCCCATTACATCAACAAGAGCCTTGCATATTTGCTCACGGCAAACGTGCATGCCTACGCTGTGAGCCTGCATAACTGCCGTCGAACCGTAGCAATCAATAACCAGTCCTGGCAGGTTGTCGCCTTCGCCATGTACCAGTCTGTACGTATTGTTATCTTTGCGGTTTACAATGCCAATGCTCTCCCTAACAGCCACTGCCTGCTCTATTTTGCTTCTCCAAAAGTGGTCGTCAATGGTTATGTCGTCGAAACTCAGCACCCTTACCGTGATGGTTCCTATCTGGTAATGTCCAACGGCAACAAAGTTACCTTCGGCCGTTATCACCCTGACGGTATCGCCTTCGGCCACGTCTTTATCCATGTGATGGATTGCACCCGAAAACACCCACGGATGAAAGCGTTTCAACGACTCGTCTTTTCGGTGTTTAAGATAAATATTTTTGTACATAAATTAGTGCTTTTCCTGATGGTCTCCACCCTTCCTTCTCCCGCAATTCACAATATTGTTATCCGGGTTTGACACGGGTGCCGACTGCTTTTCAGGGGCTTGTTGCGACAAAGATTCATCGTCATGGGTTACAATTAATGTATAGTTACCCGTTTGCTTAAGCTCCTCTATCCTGTCATATATCTTAATACAGGCCCAGGCATCTATTGAGGCATATTGTTTCTGTTTGTCGTCAAGAATGGGCGATTCCCAGTTGGAGAGCCGCTGACGCTTGCTTATTTTCTGATGAAAAAGGTTGGCGTACAGTTTCTGTAAGCTCATATCCTCAATGCCGATTTGCGGTACCATGTCCTGCAATTCGATGAACCAGCCGGGCGTAAATTCCACACGGTTCTTCAGTCCGCGCAAGTCATCGTGCCACGAAAGGCCGACTTTCTTTACCGTCCGGTCTTCCAGGAACCGTTTAACAGCAGGTGTTATTCCTATAAAATTGAGCCTGAAGAGGAAGCAAGTGTCTCTGTTCGAGGCCTGTAATAAGGCTACCTGGTGTTGCTCACCACGGCGAAACGAAGGCTTTGTTTCGGTATCGACGCCTACAATATCGCTTGCAAGCAGGTAGTTTACAGCCCTCTCAGCCTCGCCTTCGGTCATAATGGTGATAATACGCCCCGGGAACGATACCGTTGGAAGACCCTTAATATCTTTTTTATTGAACTTACTATAAATGGTGTTGTTCATTATCAATATGTTGTTATGTGCAAAAGTATAAAAAACTTGTGATATATCGGGAGGCCGAACCTATTTTCTTTATGGGGGCAACAGATAATAGTGCCCCGTCAATTATGCCGTGATGCATGTCACGATACGGTAATATGCCTTTTTCCTTATTCGCCGGGAGTTGTCGTTCGGCGGCCGTCAGCAGCGCGTACGGCGACCGTCGAACGATGGGTGTGACGGCCGTCGAACGCGCTGCTGACGACCGCCGGGCGATGACGCTGATTGAATAATGACGGATACCCTACATTGCATTGGGCCCGGCATTGTGTTATAACGTGTTATAAATTACAGGCTAAAGGACAGATGGAGGCTTCAGTATCATTGATATTCTTAAATGGCTGGTAAGTGTATAACCCGCTTTTTGCCCAATTATTCAGAATATAATCAGCAATTAAAAAAGATGTAGGTTTTACTTTGCATTTACGATGAAATCATGTACTTTTGCAGAAGTATAAACATGATGATATGGGAAGAAAAAAAACTGGACGCAGCACAAAATCCTTCAGTGAGGCGGTAGGTTTCCGAAATAAATACCACAACGATACTACAGACTTTTTTTTAGGCTTTGTCCTTCTGGCAGTAGCCGTTTATTTTATAATAGCCATGGTGAGCTATTTATCAACGGGACAGGCTGACCAAAGCACGTTGGAGAATATGCGTCCCGGCGAAATTCTTAATACAAACCATGAGTTTACCAACTATTGTGGCTCGATAGGTGCGCTTCTCTCCTATTATCTCATTACGCAGAACTTCGGTATTCCGGCGTTCATTATTCCGTTTTTCATTACGCTTGTTTCGCTTAAGCTGATGAAAGCCTATTCTGTTAACCTGCTGAAATGGTTCTTCGGGCTGGCCGTTGTCATGATATGGACGTCGGTTGCCTTTGCCAAATTCCTGACGCCTATGATGGGCGGGCTTATATTTAACCCTGGCGGGAAGCATGGTTTGTTTTGTGTTCAGCACATGGAAAACATGATAGGGCCACCCGGATTAACAGCCGTTCTATTACTTTCGGCCATTGCTTTCCTCACCTTTCTGGGCGTAGAAACGATAGGAATAATAAGAAAGGCACTGAATCCGGTAAGGTATATCACGGGTAAAGTGAAGTTTACCGTTACCGGTCAGCAGGCAGACAATGCTGATTTTGGACAGGCTGATGACGGCACCGTTCAAAATACTGATGGCGATTTGGCGGACGAAATGTGGTCGCAAGACCATGAACAGGAAGAGACAGGGGCTGACAATGAACCGGCTGTGGTTGATTTGACCGACTTTTCACAAGGCCATATTTCAGAAAGGAAACAGCAGTCGGCCGGCCTGCAGCCTGATATTGTAGCCCCCGTGCCGGCTATTGACGAGGGCGGCAAACTGAATATTGAAGCACAAAAAACAGAAGAACCTGCCAATTCTAAGACTTCTGCTGCCGACGTTAACCTTAATGTTCCATTTAATCCCTGGACACCGTATGAGAAATATCGCTTTCCTTCGTTCGACCTGCTGAAGAAATACGACTCGAAGCCTGTCATCGATATGGAAGAAATTAAGGCTAATAATGCCCGTATCGTTGAAGTGCTGAACAGCTTTGGTGTAAGAATCAGCCGAATAAACGCTACAGTAGGCCCAACCATTACACTGTACGAAATTACACCTGCCGAAGGTGTGAGGATTAGCAGGATACGTGGTTTGGAGGCCGATATTGCCCTAAGCCTGTCGGCTTTGGGCATTCGTATCATTGCTCCTATTCCCGGAAAGGGAACCATTGGTATTGAAGTGCCTAACCAAAAGCCTCAAATCGTGTCGATGGAAAGTGCTTTAAACACCAGGAAATTTCAGTCGACGAAGATGGCTTTGCCCATGGCACTGGGTAAAACCATAACTAATGAGGTGTTCATGGTTGACCTGGCAAAGCTCCCCCACTTGCTTGTGGCAGGTGCAACAGGTCAGGGAAAGTCGGTGGGACTGAACGCAATCATCACCTCTTTGCTCTATAAGAAACATCCAAATGAGCTGAAATTCGTGCTCGTTGACCCGAAAAAGGTTGAGTTCAGCATCTATAACAAGATTGCTCCACACTATATGGCAGCCCTCCCTGAGAACGAAGACGAACCCATTATCACCGATGTTCAGAAGGTTGTACGTACGTTAAACTCGCTCTGCAAGCTGATGGACCATCGCTATGACCTGCTAAAGCGCGCGCAGGTTAAGAAGATTGACGAATACAATGACAAGTATATTCATCACAAATTAAGGCTTACCGACGGACATGAATATATGCCTTACATTGTGGTTATTATTGACGAGTTCGGCGATTTAATCATGACGGCTGGCAAAGAAATAGAGCTTCCCATTGCCCGTATTGCACAACTTGCACGCGCTGTGGGCATACACATGATTATTGCAACCCAGCGACCCACGACGAAAATTATTACAGGTAATATAAAAGCCAATTTCCCGGGTAGAATGGCATTTCGTGTAGCTTCACAGATTGACTCGCGAACCATTCTCGACCGCACCGGTGCCGACCAGCTTGTAGGTCGTGGAGACATGCTCTTCCTGTCGGGAGGCGAACCCGTTCGCGTACAGTGTGCCTTTATCGATACGCCCGAAATTGAAGGAGTTAACGATTATATTGCTAATCAACCAGGACCTGTTGACCCTGTGGAACTGCCGGAACCTGACGAAAATACCGGTGGAACGGAAGGTGCAATAGGTACCGATGCACGTAACCTCGACCCGTATTTTGATGAGGCTGCCCACGCTATTGTTATATCTCAACAGGGTTCAACCAGTATGATTCAGCGCAGGTTCTCAATAGGATACAACCGTGCCGGCCGACTGATGGACCAGTTAGAAGCTGCGGGTATTGTGGGACCGGCACAAGGTTCCAAGCCACGCGATGTACTTATTCAGGACGAAAACAGCCTGAACGTTACGTTGATGCAAATTCATGGTGGTGCAGCCTGATGGATGAATCGCCAGATTGATAATTGAAAATGAATCTAAATTCAAGGATATGAAAAAGTTATTTCTGTTAAGTTTAATGCTAATCAGCACCCTTTGCCTGTCTGCTCAGGATGCGGTTCTGGCCCGTAAAATATTAGATAAAACCGCAGCTGTGGTTGGAAGAGCTGGCGGAGCTTCAGCCTCGTTTAGCATATCAAATGCCAAAATTGGTTCCAAGGCCGGTACAATAGCCATTAAAGGTGCTAAGTTTCATGCACGAACACCCAAGGCCATCGTCTGGTTTGACGGTAAAACACAGTGGAGCTACCTGAAGTTAACGAACGAAGTTAACGTTTCTACCCCCACAGAGGCCAAGCGAATGAGTATGAATCCCTATACGTTTATCACCATGTACAAGAACGGATACAACCTTGGTGTAAACAAAAAAGGAAAGAATTATGTGGTTCACATGACGGCAGAGAACACCAAACGCAGCGTACAGGAGGTGTACATTACGATTGATAAAGGAAGCTATACGCCAAGTTTGATCAGGATGCGGCAAGGTAATGAGTGACAAATATTTTGGTTTCAAACTTCAAAGCCAAAGATTTGCCCGATAGTGAATTTAGTTTTAATGCCAGGGATTTTCCTAAAGCTGACGTGATTGACTTAAGATAATAAACTGCATTATAACCATTGACAATGACGAACCTGACCTTTTTACAACTTTTTCGCATATTAAAGCAGCATCGAAACTTGTCGGAAAGGCGGTCGCCTATCTTTGAATCGAACAAGGCTGCCAAATGGATAGTGGGTATTTTATCCTCTACTGTCATGATTTATTTGGTTATGTTCGCCATTGTTTTTGCGTTGGATGCTAACGAATCACATCGTTTTACGGCTATGGAATATATGGCAGCGCAAATGCCTTTTGTTCTTATAGCCGACTTTTTTGCACGGCTTATGTTTCAACAAACGCCGTCACAGCTTGTCAAACCTTACGTTCTTCTGCCTATTCCACGATATGCCTGCATCGACAGTTTTATTTTGAGTTCACTGCTTAGCTGGGGCAACCTGTTGTGGTTTGTTTTGTTTGTCCCCTTCGTTTTGATGTCGGTGGTATTTAGTTATGGTATATTTGCCTCTGTTTCGTTTCTTGTTCTCTCCTACCTTATTATACTTTGTAGTAGCCAGTATTATTTAATTTGCCGTACATTATTTAATAATAACATCATCTGGTGGATGCTACCCATAGGTACATTTCTGGCTATTTCCCTTCCCTGGATATGGAAAGGGTATACATTTTTCTTGCGATTTTATAGCCCGATAATGACGGGAATAGAGCACGGTAACCTCATACCTCATTTGACAGTATTGGCTGTTTTGACGGTTTTGGTAATTATAAACCGCCGGCTTCAATATGTCAGCGTTTGGCAAGAACTGGGTAAACAGAAAATAACGAAACTGAAAACGGTAAGTGAATTTTCCCTTTTCAACAGGTTTGATGAGGTTGGAGAATACCTGAAATTGGAGATAAAGCTGTTGATGCGCAACAAAAATCCGCGCAAAACATTTTTATTTGCTATTGCGCTTGTTCTGCTAATTAGCCTGATTATAGCTTTTACCCCCATATATGATAGTCAGTTTATGACTAACTTTTGGTGTATTTACTGTTTCGCTATCTTCGGTGGAATGTTGTTGATAAAGGTGATGTCGTATGAGGCTAATTACATAGAGACGCTGTTTATACATAAGGAAAACATTCTGAAACTGCTTAGGGCGAAGTATTATTTCTTCTGTATGCTTCTGCTGATACCCTTTATTTTGATGCTTCCCATGGTTTTCATGGGCAAATGGAACATCGCAATGCTTGTAGCATACGGTGTGTTTACGGCAGGCTGTCAATACTGCTTAATCATGCAAATGGCAGTATATAACAAGCAAAAAATAGCATTAGATGAAAAGATTGTGGGCAAAGGAGGAATAGAAAACAGTTATATGCAGATTCTGACAGAGGCTATAGCCTTCCTCTTTCCATTGGCCATTATACAATCTTTGGAAATAATTGCGGGCAGATACATCGCATGGAGCATCATGTTCACGATAGGTATTATATTTATTGCCACGCATAAGTTGTGGTTAAATAACATTTATCGTCGTATGATGACACGTAAATATAAGAATCTGGAGGCCTTTATTAACTCCTGATTAAAGGCTTAACCCAAATATTTAAAATACAAAAGAACAAGCATGCCTATGATAACCAGCAAGGCAATAGTTTTGATCAGGCAGCTTGTTACCTTTTTAACAATAACGATTCCTGCAACAAGAGCAATCAGAACAAACAAGTAATATACAAAATTATTGTCCATATTTGTAAATATCAAAAACGTTTTGAGAACGTGTTAATAAAATAATCAGAATAACTTACGGAAAGTTTGTGGTATGTCTGTCGTAAATTCCATGGGACGATGATTGACTGGATGGTAGAAACAAAGCATGTAAGCATGCAGGCATAAGCGTCCGATGGGGTCATCGCCATTTCCATATTTCATGTCGCCACAAACAGGATGTCCCATGTCTGCTGCGTGAACGCGAATCTGATTCTTACGTCCTGTTTCCAACTTAAACTCAACAAGGCTGTGTTCGTAGCCCCTTTTCAGCACATGAAAATGCGTTACAGCATACTTGCCGCCATTGTCAACAGGGCTGCTGTATGTAATATAGGCCTTGTTATCCCTTAACCAACTGGCAATAGTTCCCTCGTCATCTTCAACTTCACCTGAAAGAACGGCGATATAACGACGGTCAAAAACAATATTGTGCCAATCGGCTTCGAGAGCCAATTCGGTTTGTTTGTCCTTGGCATAAATCATTAAACCGCTGGTTTCTCTGTCAAGACGGTGCACAACATGTGCCTGACACTTCTGCCTGTTCTGTTTAAAATAATTATCGAGAACGGTTTTAACGTTCAGCGTACTGTGCCCTGCCGCCATGGAAAGAATGCCTGGTTTCTTTTCGATTACAACCAAATGGCGGTCTTCGTACACTAATTTCACGTAGCGATTCTTAAACAGATTATTCTGCTTTGTTTTGCTAACGGCTATCTTTGTGCCTTTTTTCAGGGGATAATCGAATTGTGTAACAATCTTCCCGTCAACCTTAATACCCCGTCCGGTCAATGTAGCCTTAATCTTTGAACGGCTATCAGGCAGATTGGTTATGAGCCAGTTGAGAAGTTCTGACGGCTCATTGACGATGTAATGATTGTATTGTTTTTGAGTGTTAATTTGCATAAGGCTACTCTTTTCTTTTCCAAATACACACTATTTTGTGCTTAATGACCATGATATTACAGATGCTAACCACCAGGAAAAGGATTATTCCTAAGCCCAATGCCGGCATCATGCTGCTATCATCTAAGTCTGGAAACAGGGTCTCGATGATGTTCATGTAATAGCTTCGCACAAAAAACAAAACGCCCCAAGCCAATAAAAGTACGCCAATATTTAAACTAATTGTAAGTATTTGGTATGGGCGGGCAACCTGATTAGGTCCATATCCTATCAGAAGAAGGTTTTCAAGTTTTGATGAATTCTTTTGAACCAACAGATAAATACTCAACATCAGGATATAAAAACTGAGCAAAGATATTACCAATCCCACCGCAATGACCATTGAAACCATTAGTCGAAGGAAGTAGGTTGTTTTCTCAACCTGCATCTTATTGTCCTCAACCTCGTAGCCTTTCTTGTCAAAATACTTCGTCAATTTGCCGTCGGCCGAGCTGTTTGCGTCAATAATCAGGCGGGTTGGCTCGCCTTTTTGTCCCGGTGCAAAATAGTTATTGCTCCAGTCCATAAACGATTGGGGCACAAGAATAGTACTTATTCTGTTTGAAAAACCGATGACTTTCCCTTTGAAAGATTGCTTATGGCCATTGCCTTGTATAAATATATCAAAGTCGATCATACCCACAAGTCCGTCGCTTATCTTTGGTAACGAGTGGCTTTGAGCAAATCCAAAGTTATACATGGCGATGTAAGTGCGCGGTAAAATAATAGGAACAACGTGGTCGCCAGGATTAAATTTCCAATTGTTTTTAGAAGCATCCACGAACTCGTCTGGAATACTCTCAAAGAAAAGCTCCGAGTTTAGCACGTTCGTTCCGGCTATTCCCATGTGCGCATCCACCTGATATTCGGTAGAAGTAAACTTACCAACCTTGTTCGTAAAAGGCTGTTCGGCTATATTTTCAAACTCATTTTGTGTGAAAGAATTGGAGCGTCCCGATATAGTACTGCCGGTACCTATCTTCTTGTTAATAATAAGATAGTCGGATTTCATAAACGAATCTTCAGAAGTAAAGACAGGAGCTACATCCTTATAGAATTGAAAGCCGAGCAAAACAATAAGCATTCCGAAGAGGTTGGCAAAGAAAAAGCCGATGAATTGTGGAATACTGATATGTTGTCTTAATAATTTCCAGATCATTTTATAACTTAAAAGTTCGTTCGTAATTGAGGTTCATGTGCTTGCCAATGCTTGTAACAATAACCCCGGCACCTTGTTTTTGTGCTTCGTTCATCATAATTTGTCCCATCGTCTCTGCATTAGTGTCGTCGAGATGAGATATGGGTTCGTCAACGATAATGAAGTCGAACGGTTGCACCAAAGCCCGAATCATGGCCACACGCTGCTGTTGCCCGAACGACATACGGCCTGTTTTATCATTCATTTTGTCTGCAATTCCCAGTGCTTCAAACCATTCGGCTATTTGCTTTTCGCTTTTAAAATTCGTCAATTTGTTTTTTATCTGCACGTTTTCAAAGGCTGTAAGCTCAGGAAAGAGCCTTAATTCCTGAAACAAATGGCTGATATGGACCTTTCGAATATCTACCCATTGTTTAACCTTAAAGTCCTTTGTATCGTTACTGTCAAACAAAACCTGCCCGCTATAATCGTGCCGATAACCTACAATATAACTGCAAAATGTGCTTTTTCCTTTCCCTGAGTCGGCCTCAATAAGATATAAATGTCCTTTTTCAAGACAAACTTCAGTGTTCCAAATTTCCGAACTGAGGTTTCCCTGATGAGAGAAAACTTCAGGAATTACAGAACAAAATTGTATCCTGTTCATAAGATTATGAATGTCTTTATTTTATTTCATCATATAAACAATGGTGTTGAGATTACCGAATAACGGTTTCAACATAGCCGTTACAGCCTGTGCCTTTTCGTCTTTAAACGTGCCGAAGTTAATAAGCATAACCAGTTTCTTTCCTATAATAAGCTGTTGAAGATCAGCACTTATAGGATGATTGCCCGGACAAACGCTTTTTAAGGCAGCCTCACGTGAGCCTCCACTCATATACTGCATGTCGTTGGTTACACCAAAATAATATGTTGTTTGATTGCCTGTATAATAAAAACAGTTCTTGCCCCAGTCAGCAATGCGCCCTCCCTGCGGCACACTCTCCTTCCAATACGACACATCTTTCAACCAGTTGGCATTGCCAAGTTGGGCAACCATCAACATTTGCAGACGGCCTTTACTCAAGTCCGAAGCTATCAATACCATGTCACCATTGATACTTTTGATAATATTATCCATATCAATAGCCGTATTGATACCTGTGAGCATGGCTGAAATACCTTGATTTTGTCGTATAATTTTGTGGAAATTCTTACCGTCAACATTCATAAACAGCCCCATGGCATCATCGGCTGACATGCTTTTTACATAACTTCCCTTTATGGGACGATAGGTTTGTTGGGCCTTTTGCAAGGCTGTGTCTATCGGTTTCTTGAACGAAAATGTTTGTCCATTGATGATCAATCTGCCGTTTTTAACCTCCATCGATGCCGCAATCATAATGTCTGAAGGATCAGCATCGCGGGGCGCGCCAACCGTAAAAGGCGTTACAAACTGTTCAGGAAGTGCCTGCGCCTGGCAAACAAGTGCCATGGGTGCGTCAATGGTTTGCAGACGTTCCATTATGGGAGTTCCCTTAATACCGTCGTCTTCATTTTGTTTCAGATATTGCGACATTTGCACTTTCATGTCATTTTGAGCCGCAGGAACAACAGGACCCATCAGTAAAACTGACACATCGGAGAACCCGATTACCCAGTTTCCCGGGATAACGGCAAAGCGAAAACCGCGCTTTTTCTCAACTGAGCAGCCTGCCTGCTGAAGCATATCTGCAAGCTTATCGCCGTCGCTTACCTTTGCACAAAGGCCAATATTGAAGCGCGCATCTTCGAAAAAGTAAACATTGGCTGACAAATCGAGTCCGGTTTTATCAATGTTGCTGATATGGAGAAGCGATTTAAGCAGATGCTGGCTGCCTACTCCGCTGAACTTTGCCGTGTTTGTCGAAATCAGTAAAGTGCTTGATTCGGGAATGGCATTGATATAATCGTCGCCCGAACACGAGCTGAAAATGAAGGCAAAAGAAAACATTGCCACCAAAGTAACAACCTTAAAACATTTACCGATAGCTTTTACCATATTATAATATTGTTATTTTCGTTTTGTAATCTGGGCCATTGCCACGCCCATCAATCCCGCCGTTTCGGTACGAAGCCTGCTGTTTCCAAGCGTTATTGATTCGTAACCGTTTGCCATTGCAAGCCTTACCTCGTCAATAGAAAAGTCGCCTTCGGGACCAATAAGCACGGTAAGGTTTTCATCCGGCGGCAATGACTGAATATGATTAAAAAAGTCTTTCCGCTCAATTTCGTTGTAACAATGAGCAATATACTTGCGACCGTCGTGTGGTTGCCTGACGAAATCATCAAAACTACAAATGTCATTCACCTGCGGTTTCCACGGCTTGCGACTTTGTTTTGTGGCTGCAACCACAATTTTATCAATGCGATCAATACGTATTTGGTGGCGTTCGGAGAACTTGCAATTCAGGAACGACAATTCGTCGAAACCTATTTCGGCAGCCTTTTCTGCAAGCCACTCCATGCGTTCCATCATTTTTGTGGGAGCAATAGCAAGGTGAATATGCCCCCGCCACGCCTTTTCCTGTGGCAAAGTACCGGCTATTGAATACATGCAGTGCCTTTTGGATACCAGGCTTACCGTTGCACGATAAAACGTTCCACACCCGTCCATCAGGAAAATTTCGTCGCCTTCTGAAAGTCGCAGCACTTTTATGGCATGCTGTGCCTCCTCTTCAGGCAACTCCTGATGGTCGCACGCATCGGGAACATAGAAGTATCTTGCCTCTTTCATACGCTGAACTTACAAGACCCAATCGGCTCAATAACGACTACTTTTTGGAGCGATCCAAATACTTTGGCCTGAATACGACTGCAAAAGAAAAACCTACTCCTAACGCATAGGCGGCAAAAATATACCAGCACGACTGCCATGCCACCGCGCCTGAAGCGTCAGTATACAGGTCGACTACTGCCTGAGCAGCAAACGAACCTATTGTTGCCCCCAGGCCGTTAGTCATTAACATAAACAGCCCTTGCGCTGAAGAGCGCAGGCTTGGGTCGGTAGACTGGTCGACAAACAGCGAGCCTGAGATGTTGAAAAAGTCGAAAGCCACGCCATAAATAACCATTGAGGCAACGAAAAGCCATACACCACCACCCGGATTTCCTGCCCCAAGGAAGGCGAAACGAAACACCCATGCAAACATGGCTATGAGCATAACGTTCTTAATACCGTATCGTTTCATGAGGAAAGGAATAAGCAGAATGCAGAGCGTTTCGCTGATTTGTGAAATAGAATACAGAATAACGCTGTGCTTAACACCGAATGTTTCGGCATACTCCGGCATTTTTGCAAAGCTCTCTATAAACGGTGTGGCAAAACCATTAGTAATTTGAAGGCTCACGCCAAGGAGCATGGAGAAGAGGAAAAACACAGCCATTTTTTTCTGTTTGAAAAGTGAAAAGGCCTGCAAACCGAGCGCATCGACGAACGATTTGTGCTCTTTCTTTTCAGAAACCGGGCATTCGGGCAACGTGAATGTGTAGAAAAACAGAATCAAACTAATCGCTCCGCTTGTAACAAACTGTATTTCATTGGCCTTAAAGCCCATAATATCGACAAACCACATAGCGCATATAAAACCTATGGTTCCGAAAACACGGATGGGCGGGAAGTCCTTAACCGTGTCCAAACCGGCACGCGACAGAGCATTGTAGGCAACCGAATTGCTCAGTGCCAGTGTGGGCATGTAGAAGGCAACACTAAGCGAATAGAGCGTGAAAAGGATTGAAAACTGTGTTCCCGAGCCTTGCGTGTGACCATACCAGGCGGCTGAAAACATAAACACACCGGCCAGAAGATGACAGAACCCCATCAAACGCTGGGCGGGAATCCAGCGGTCAGCAACAATCCCCATGAGGGCAGGCATAAAGATTGACACAATACCCTGCATGGCAAAAAAAGGTCCGATATGCGAGGCCATGCCAATATTGCTCAGATAAATTCCCATACAGGTCAGATATGCTCCCCATACTCCGAACTGGAGAAAGTTCATCAGGGCAAGGCGTACTTTCAAATTCATTGTTACATTGTTTTGATTTACCTGCAAAGATACTGTTTTTAGGAGTAACAACGCCAATTAAAACTGAAAAACTAAACGGTGCAGGTAAAAAACATTTAAAAAAAAGATTGGCTGTCATCGCGACAACCAATCAAAACTTAACCTTAATAATCTAATACCATGAAAAACACACAGCAAATTTAAATAAATAATTTATATATAGTGTTTTAGCTCGTAAAATGAACTTTTTGTTTTATAATTATTTAAATATGTTGCCGTCCCATTTTAATATTATTAACCTTTTAATCTGATTAAAATAGGCTTTTTGATCTTCAAAAATGTTAGGATTGCTCACCGATAACTGCAGATTATCATTATCGGCAAACAGGGAAGCATAGGGAAACAGAACGTCGAACGACGATTTTATTTCCTCATACTTCTGTCCATCCATGTCTTCAGGGCGGGATATAAGCCTGGAAACCATCGACGATAACGTTTCCGTACCCAGTGCATTTTGTTGCAGGGGCTGCCAGTTTTCGCTGTATAACTGTATGCTGCTGAATTGAGAAGGCCCCAGCCATGTGCGTACAACGCAAAGAATAGAGTCGTCGTTGTTTACCGGCAATCGCTTAATCTGCATCGTCAGGGCCTCACTTGCCCTTACCTGTATGAAATCAGCAGTAAGCGTATCCATCGTGCTCTTCGATTCAAAAAGATTGTCAACATCGCCTTTCAGGCCCATACGGAGGAAGTCGACCATCTCATTACGATGATTACGGTCGATATATGGCATCAGCGAGTCGGGCATCTGTTTCCATATTTCGGCCATCGACCTGGCTCCCGCTGCCAGCGAACACAGGATGAAAAGCGAAAAAACGAATAACTTTTTCATAACAGCATGCAATATTACGTTATTTTTTTTATCCGGCAAAAGACAATGGCGTTAAAAGATAAAAACAATAAAGCTGACAATGATATAACGCAGAGTGCAAACCGAATAACAATAATGGCATCGCAATTAAATTTGATTGTTTATCGTTCGGCGGCCGTCGCAAACGCTGCTGACGGCCGTCATACGCATTGTTCGACGGTCGTCATATGCGCTTACGACGGCCGCCGAACGATGAGAAAACCAGTATAACCAACAAGGGAAACAACCCGTATGATACAGAGATGGTTACGTATTTGTTTTGCAATTGTTGCATAACGTTATTACGCAGCTGCGAAACAAATATCCTGAAAAGTAAAATACAGGGTAAACTTTATTCCTTGTTTTTTATACTACGGGCAGCATGGCCATGCTCCTGAATGCAACAACGTTGTGAACATTAAAATTGTATATAAAAAGTTTGGTAATATCAATTAAACTACCTATCTTTGCAAGCGCAAAATGAGCATGGTGCGTTGTCCGAACGGTTAGGTACCGGTCTGCAAAACCGCTTAAGGCGGTTCGACTCCGCCACGCACCTCACAGACCGTAGATGTCGACATGATTTCTACGGTTTCTTTTTTATATCACAATACAAAACTCCCCAACAATATGATTGATCATATTATCGGGGAGTTACTATTTTGAAATTCTGATGAATCCTTTATAACTATCTGTTAACCGAACCACCCACTATATCAAGCAGCTCATTGGTAATAGCCGACTGCCGTGACTTGTTATACTGCAGGTTAAGCTCCCGCAACAGTTCGTCGGCATTGTCGGTAGCCGTCTGCATCGACACCATGCGCGCAGCGTGTTCGGAGGCATTGCTGTCGAGAAGTGCCGTGTAAATCATAAGATTCAACAACTGTGGAACAAGTACTGACAGCACTGAAGGCATGTCAGGTTCGACGATAAAGTCGTCGTTCAATGGTATGGTCTCTGTCTTCTCACGTTGTTTTACCCTGCCCTTTTCACGCAGATACTCCTGTGCTTCTGCGGTAGCCTCGTTGGAAGACAGGTCGCGATCGTTATACATTCCGATGTTTTCGGTCGACAAATCTATTGGCAGGAAAGTACGACGAGTCAATACCTGTGAACCGGCACTTTTGAAATGGTGATAAATTAATTCAACCTTGTCAAACTCCTGCTTCTCATATTTCGTCGTCAGCTCTTCTGCAATATCCCTGCATTTTACAGCATCGGGGCTATCTGCAAGCTCTGAAAAATCACCGCCTGAGGTTAAACCCAACTTAGAAACCTTCTCCGAGACCTTGCGTCCAATAGGATAAACCACAATGTCTTCGATACCCTGAGCTTTGTAATCAGCAATAGTTTGCTGCATCATACGAATAACATTGTTGTTAAAACCGCCACATAGCGAACTGTTTGACGAATAAACAACAAGAGCTACACGCTTTATCTTATTCCTCTCAATGCTGAGGCTGCTCCCGGCGTCGGGCGTAGAAATAAGGAAAGACTTAAGTATATGCTCCAGCATATTTTCATAAGGGAGCATATTCTGAATAGCCATCTGTGCATGATGCAGCTTGGATGAAGCTACCATTTTCATGGCACTCGTAATCTTTCGCGTGCTTTCGACAGAGGCTATTCGTGTCTTAATCTCTTTTAAAGAAGGCATAAGCTATAATTAATTCTTAAACTGACCTGCTATGTTAGCCATGGTATCCTCTAACACTTTGGTAATATCGTCAGAAATAATACCCGATGCCAATGTATCAATTACATCGTGATGTAGCGTTCTCATTTGCTCAAGGAACTGGTCCTGACAGTTGCGAACCTGCTCAACAGGGACGTCGCGTAACAACCCATGCACGCCACAGTAAAGAATAGCAACCTGTTCTCCTACAGGCATAGGGCTGTATTGTGGCTGGATAAGCAATTGGTTGTTTTTGCGTCCGCGGTCAATTGTCATGGCAGTAACGGCATCCATATCACTCGAGAACTTTGAGAAAGCCTCAAGCTCACGATATTGAGCCATATCCATTTTTAAAGTTCCTGCAACCTTTTTCATACTCTTTATCTGTGCCGAACCACCTACACGGCTCACCGAAATACCCACATTAATAGCAGGACGGAAGCCCTGATTGAAGAGGTTGGTTTCGAGATAAATCTGCCCGTCAGTAATAGAGATAACATTTGTAGGAATATAAGCCGAAACGTCACCTGCCTGAGTTTCGATAATTGGCAATGCCGTAAGCGAACCTCCACCTTTTACGTGCCCTTTCATACATTCGGGCAGGTCGTTCATTTGTTCTGCAATTTCCTGCTGATTATTGATTCGGGCAGCACGCTCAAGGAGGCGGGAGTGAAGATAAAACACGTCGCCCGGATAGGCTTCACGGCCTGAAGGCCGGCGAAGAATCAAAGAAACCTCACGATATGCAACCGCCTGCTTCGATAAATCATCATATACAACGAGGGCATTTAAACCCCTGTCGCGGAAATATTCGCCAATTGCGGCACCGGCGAAAGGTGCATAATACTGCATGGCTGCGGGGTCGGCAGCAGTGGCACTCACAACAATGGTGTAATCCATAGCACCATGTTCGCGCAGGGTTTGAACGAGAGCGGCAACCGTACTGGCCTTTTGGCCAATGGCAACATAAATGCAATATACAGGGTTGCCATTGTCAAAATTATCCTTTTGATTAATAATGGTGTCAACAGCAATGGCTGTTTTACCCGTCTGGCGGTCGCCAATGATCAGTTCCCGTTGGCCACGGCCAATTGGAATCATACTGTCAACAGCCTTCAAACCGGTTTGTAAAGGCTCCTTTACCGGCTGGCGGAAGATTACACCAGGGGCTTTTCTGTCCAAAGGCATTTCGAAAGCATCGGTTAAATCAATCTCTCCTTTGCCATCAATAGCCTGTCCTAACGGATTAACAACGCGACCAAGGAAATTGTCATTCACCAAAATAGAGGCAATTCGGTGGGTGCGTTTAACCTTGTCACCCTCTTTAATGTCTGATGTGTCCCCAAAAAGAATACAACCAACGTTGTCTTCTTCCAGATTCATCGCAATAGCCATTGTGCCATTTTCAAACTCCAACAACTCACTTGCCTCCACATTTCGGAGACCGTAGACACGAGCAACGCCGTCACCAACAGTCAAAACCGTGCCTACTTCATCAAATTTATCCTCAACATTAAGGCCTTCAAGTTTACGAAGTAATACTTCTGACACTTCGCTTGGTTTTATTTTATCTGACATCTTTATTATTTCTTTATTTAATTTCGTAAGGCTGCCAGAACCTCCTTAAGCTCAGTTCTGACGCTTGTATCCATCCTAAAGGTATCATATTCAAGAATAAATCCACCTAAGATTTCAGAATCGACCTCGGTATTAAATTCTACTGTACCGTGAGTTCTATCCTCTACCATCTTACGCATTTTGTCCTCTGTTTCTTTTGAAACAGCAACAGCTGTGGTAAGTTTACCGAAAATGATATTCTTCTCCTGGCGATAAAGGGAGACATAAGAGGCTGCCATAAATTGTAGATCGCCCATTCGTCCTTCCTTAAATACGAGTTGTAGGAAACGACGTGTCAGGTCAGACGGTGTTCCTCCACATGCAGCTTCAAGCAAATTTATTTTGTCTTTGTTATCAAGCAGCGGGTTATCCAATGTCTGACGGAGCAATGGAAAGTGAATATAACTGTCCATTAACGACTTCATTTCAGCATATACCTCCGTCTCTTGCTTTTGCTTTGTTGCACACTTTAGGAGAGCACGGGCATATCTTACAGATATTACACCTAAATCCATAAGCTACTTATTGTTTATCTGTATGGGCTTCGGCCGAGAACTCATCAAGCAATTTGTCAATCAATTCCATTTGATTTGCATCAGCTGATAACTTTTGTTTGATTATTTTTTCGGCAATCTTTACAGAAAGTTCTGCCACTTGCGAACGAATTTCACGAATGGCATTCTGCTTTTCTGCGTCAATCTGTACCTTAGCATCGCTGATAAGCTTCTCGCCTTGCTCCTTCGCCTGACTTTCAGCTTTGGCAACAATGGCATCGCGAGCTGACGTAGCCTCCTTTAGAATTAAGGCTTGTTGTTCGCGAGCTCCCTGCAGAATGGATTCCCCTTCTTTTTGTATATTGGCCAGTTTCTCATTGGCTTCATGCGCCTTACGCAAGCTCTCATCGATATATTGTTTCCTTTCCTCAACCATTTTAGTAATAGTTGGGAAGCCAAACTTCCATAATAAGCCGAGAACTACGAAGAAGACGATGGCCATCCAGAACATTAGGCCAAAGCTTGGCATCAATAAATCCATACGCAGCGTTTAATTACTTTCTTTGTAATCAGTGTATTTAGCATTACTTGCTAACGCACATGAAGGCAATAACTGCTGCAAAAAGGGCAACGCCCTCAATTAAAGCAGAAACCACAATCATATTAATGAACAGCTTATTCATTACTTCAGGCTGACGCGCCATTGCGTCCATCGCGTTGCCTCCAATCCTACCAATACCAATAGCAGCACCAATAGCAGCTAAACCTGCGCCAATACCAGCACCTAATTGTGCAAGACCACTTGTTACTAATAATAATGACATCATAGTTGTAATTTTTTAATGGTTATTTGTTTGTTATATTTTTATTCTTGTTTTATATCATTCTTCAGACTTCGTGCGGGCTAAACCAATGAAGATTGAGCTAAGCATTGTAAATACAAAAGCCTGAATAAAACATACCAAAAGTTCAAGACACATCATAAAAATGCTCATAATGACACTTAAAGTAGTCATGCCATAGAGCTTAACACCAATACCTTCCGCAGCAACTAAGAAAATAATGCTGGTTAATGCCAAGGCTATTGCATGCCCCGCCATCATGTTAGCGAAAAGACGTATCATCAGTGCGAAGGGCTTTGTAAATATTCCTACAAACTCGATAAAAGGAATAAGGGGGACTGGTGCCTTAAGAAGAATTGGGACATCGGGCCAGAAAATGTCTTTCCAATAATGCTTTGTACCACTAAACTGCGTAATTACGAAAGTACACAAAGCCAGGAAAAGTGTGATGCTTATGTTACCGGTTACATTCCCTCCGCCCGGAGGAAATGGAACAACACCCATTAAATTACAAATAAAGATAAAGAAAAAGCAAGTCAACAAGTACGGACTATATTTCTGATAACCCTCACCAATGCCAGGCTTTACAACGTTATCTTCGACATACATGACAAGCATTTCGACGAGTCCTGTAAATCCACTCGGTGCCTCATCGCTGGATTTATGTCTGCGATACCAGCGGGCCGGCAAAAGAACAAATAATAAAAGGAGGAAAGCATCAATGAAAAGAACAGCTACTGTCTTTGTGATTGAAATATCAAAAGGCAATACTTCCTTCCCGTTATTTATTTCAATTATCTTTCCTGCGTGCTCTCCCATTGTAGCAATGGCCAATTGATAAGGCCCTGTATGATAACCTTTACCATTGGGTTCTTCGCTAAACTGGTTTGAAAGGAACAAGTGCCATCCTGTGGAACTCTTTACAATCACGGGCAAATATATCACAATACTTTTATTTCCAATGTCTGTAATATGCCACTCGTAAGAATCTCTAATATGCGATATAATCAGATTGGTTACATCTAAGGGTGCTTTCTCATGTTCTTTCGTGTTGGAAGCCTTCACCGACGAGACAAGCAACAATAGAGAAAACATGAACAAAAGCTGTCTGAAATATCTTATATTGTATAACTTATACATTTGCTTAATGTCTTATTAATAATGTAACCATCATCATCAGTGCATACATTGAAAGCATCATAATTACGAAAGTTACCGACTCTTCTTGACTTTTTGAGATAAATAGTAAATATAATCCTATCACAGTCAGAATGGAAACCATGCGTATGACTGCCAGAATCATGTAGAAACTTGGGAGATGTTTAGGTGAATTTGCTTTAACATAATCAACACCTTTAATCCAAATCATGCCCAATACAGAATACAATGAAACTCCAAATACGACAGCAAAAACAGGCATATTAAGGATACCTTTTTATTTTTCGTTCAATAATAATTCTCCAAATACCCATTATTGTAAGCCAGATGCTTAAAGCTACAAACGAAGAAATAACAACAAGCCTTGTACGATATTGCAACTGAAGTACATTAAGGATTAAAAGCACTATCAGTGATAACGCTGCTATCATCCAAATTCCTCGTTTACGAATATCTTTGATACTTGTCATATTATAGCAGGATTATTCCTCATTGATAACTTCTACGCAAAGGCTTACCTCATTCTTTTTGACTTCAATGAAGCCACTCCTGATGTTTAAGCTCTTCGTTCCTTTAGCCGTTGTATACTCTACCTTGCCTTCAGATAATGAAGATATGATGGGGGCATGATTCTCCAACACCTCAAAACTCCCTGATGTACCAGGTACTTTCACACTGTCGGCACCGCCGTCATAGACGATTTTTTCTGGAGACACTATCTTCAACTTCAGCATTTTGCCCAATTTGAAATATTAAATCTTATGACTTGGCAGCATCAAGCAGTTTCTTTCCTTTAGCAATAGCATCTTCAATAGTACCAACATTTAGGAATGCCTGCTCTGGAAGGTCATCTACTTCACCATTTAAAATAGCATTAAATCCTTTGATTGTATCTTCAATGCTAACCATAACACCAGGAACTCCTGTAAACTGTTCGGCTACGGCAAAAGGCTGAGACAGGAATCGTTGCACCCTGCGGGCACGATTTACAACAAGTTTATCTTCGTCAGAAAGCTCGTCCATACCAAGAATAGCAATAATATCCTGCAGCTCGTTATAATGTTGTAACGTCTCTTTTACACGCTGCGCACATTCGTAATGTTCTTTACCAACGATAAGCGGATCAAGTATTCGCGATGTACTTCCTAAAGGATCTACGGCTGGATAAATACCCAATTCTGTTATCTTACGGTCTAACACCGTTGTAGCATCGAGGTGAGAGAATGTCGTTGCCGGTGCGGGATCGGTTAAGTCATCGGCTGGAACGTATACGGCTTGTACAGAAGTAATCGACCCGTACTTCGTAGACGTGATTCGTTCCTGCATGGCACCCATCTCCGATGCTAAGGTAGGTTGATAACCCACAGCTGAAGGCATACGTCCTAACAATGCCGATACTTCAGAACCGGCCTGTGTAAATCGGAAGATATTATCTATAAAGAACATAATATCAGCCGACGAACCGTTCTTCCCGCCATGATCACGGAATTCCTCAGCAACAGTAAGTCCTGACAATGCCACACGTGCGCGTGCCCCTGGAGGCTCATTCATCTGACCGTACACAAGGGTAGCCTGCGACTTTTTCAGTTCTTCGGGATCGACAAGACTTAAGTCCCATCGACCTTCATCCATGGCTTTCCTGAACTTTTCGCCATAACGGATAACGCCTGAATCCAACATATCTCTTATCAAGTCGTTGCCTTCACGCGTACGCTCTCCTACACCTGCAAAAACAGAATAGCCATCATGTCCTTTGGCAATGTTGTTGATAAGCTCCATGATAAGTACGGTCTTACCGACTCCTGCACCTCCAAACAATCCCGTTTTACCACCTTTCATATAGGGTTCAAGCAAATCAATGACTTTAATACCCGTCTGAAGCATCTCCTTGTGGGTAGAAAGTTCCTTAAATTCTGGTGCCGGGCGGTGAATAGGATATGAGTTTTCCGAATTAAGAGGCTTCATGCCGTCAATCGGTTTCCCAATCACATTCATCATACGGCCCTTAATCTGCTCTCCGGCAGGCATTTGAATATCACTTCCTGTAGGAACAACTTCCATTCCACGACGCAATCCATCGGTACTGTCCATGGCAATACAGCGCACGGTATCTTCACCAATATGCTGCTCTACCTCCAATATCAGGTCTTCGCCATCGGCACGCTTAACCTTCAAAGCCTCGTAAATCTCAGGAAGAACCTTTTCTGCCTCTTGTCCCTGCGTATCGAAAAACACATCAATAACAGGGCCGATAATCTGAGAAATATGTCCGTTAATCTGTGACATGCAGTAAATATTTTGTTATAATTTATATCTTATGTTCGCTGGTATGGCGAATTTACGTAGTTTTTTTCAAATACAACAAACCTTTTAACAAAGTTTACACCAACAGCCCACCTTATTAAATTATAGTTTGACATAGGAAAAATCAGATGCTCAGTTCGTCGAGAACCTCTATCAATTTCCTGTCAAAAGGCTTATCTGAACGTATGGCTTCCGATAACGGTACGTAAGTAATCTCATTATTCTTAATGCCAACCATAATATTTCGCTGACCTTGTAATATGGCCTCTATCGCACTAAAACCCGTCCTGCTTGCCAGTATACGGTCGTGGGCTGAAGGCCGGCCTCCTCTCTGTAAATAGCCAAGTATCGACACGCGCACATCAAACTCGGGAAATTCCTTCTTTACACGGTCTGCATAATAGAGGGCACCGCATTTAGGACTTTCCGAAACGATGACTATACAACTCTTTTTCGACTTGCGGATTCCTCTCTCCATGAACTTGGCCAACTGGTCAACGTCGGTTGAATCCTCAGGTATAATAGCTGCCTCTGCACCACTGGCAATAGCCGAATTTTGTGCAAGGAAACCAGCATCACGTCCCATAACTTCAACAAAAAAGATGCGTTGGTGGCTCTGTGCCGTATCACGGATGCGGTCTACACATTCTACAATAGTGTTCAATGTGGTGTCATACCCTATCGTTGTGTCCGTACCATACAGGTCATTATCTATGGTTCCCGGCAAGCCGATACAACAAAGGTCGTAATTACGTGCAAACATCATGGCACCTGTAAGCGATCCATTTCCACCAATAACGACAAGTGCATCAATGCCTTCTTTCTTAATGTTCTG
>CALIIG010000069.1 GCA_938018155.1 uncultured Prevotella sp. | reverse complement strand
GTTGTCGTTCTGGTACATCACCATCTCGGCATACAGCATATAAGCCGTTGCCTGACTGATGCGGCCGAGGTTCGCATCGTCCCATTGCATGGGAAGAGCATTCAATGAAATAGCACTCTCAAGGTCGGTTATTACCTTATTATATACGCTGTCGGGCGAATATTGCGGGCAGGTATAAGGTGCCCTGAGGTTCTCCATGTAAACAGGTACGTACCCATAGAACTTCCAAAGCTGGCAGTAATAGAAGTCGCGCAGCACCTTAGCTTCGGCCGTAAAGAGATTTTTCTTCGACGCATCCAGCTTGTCCCCCAGGTTGTTTACATAGCTTATAACATCATTTGAGTTCTTAATTCCGATGTAACACTGCTTCCAAATGCCATTGAGCGTGTGCAAAGCATCGGCCTTATAGTCTTCCATGTGGTGCCAATATGAGTAGTCATTGAGGTCGGCACCGCCAGCCCAGAAGTTGTCTGCCATCACTTCGCTGCAGATATTTAAGGGGTTATACGCCGCCCCATTCCAGTCAAAGAGACGCATGGGTTGGTAAGAGGCAACCACAGACTCATATAAATGTGCATCAGATGCGAAATATTCTTCCAACGTTGTCTTCGTTCCCGGTTCTACTTCGAGAAATGAATCCTTACAGCCGATGAGGGAAAGAGCTGCAAAAACAGCTGATGCGATTCCAAGTTTATTTAATATTTTCGTTTTCATAACTATTCAATCCTTAAACTTTTACATGTTTCTTGTTATGCGTTAAAAGCCTATATTCACGCCGATCATAAGCGTACGGGCTTGTGGATACACGCCATAGTCAACCCCCAATGAGGTTCCTCCCGATGAAATTTCGGGGTCGAAGCCGTGGTATTTCGTAAAGGTGAGCAGGTTTTCAGCCGATACATACACGCGGAACCTGTCGATAAAGCATTTGTTTATAAGACTCTTGGGAAGCGAATAACCCAGCTGAATGTTCTTCAAACGGAAATAACTTGCATCCGAAACATACAGATCGGACGAAAGCCAGTTGTTATGTGTGTCGACCGTACAGAAGCGAGGATACTTGTTACTCGTACCTTCTCCCGTCCATCTACCGAGCATCCAGCTCGGCAAATTGGCTTTAGAGATGTCGGTTCTACGTGTTGCATCATACACCTCTGCACCAGTAACGCCCTGCCACATCATCGAAAAGTCGAAGCCGCGCCAGTCTGCATTGAGGTTGATACCGAAAGTCCAGTCGGGCATTCCCTTGCCAATTTTCGTCATATCACCCTCCTGAGTAATCTTCCCGTCGCCGTTTACGTCAACAAATCGCACGTCACCGGGAACGGCATTAGGCTGAATCAATGTGCCGTCGGCGTTCTTATAGGCACGCACTTCATCCATATTCTGGAATACTCCAGCCGTTTTATATCCGTAGAAATAAGGGAAAGGCTGTCCGTTTTGTGCACGGGTGATGGTGCCTACACCCTGAAAATTATCATAGTTCAGGTAGCCCGTGTCGTTGCCTAAGTTCACAACCTTGTTCTTTAAATAGGCTGCATTGCCCTTGATATGGAAATGAGCATCGGCAATGTGCCATTTATAGCCCACCTCAAACTCCAGTCCACTGTTCTCCATCTTGCCCACATTACCGATAGGACGTGCCGAGCCGACATATTGAGGAACGGGTATTTCCATCAACATTCCGTTGGTAGTTTTATTAAACCAGTCAACAGTGAAGGTGAGAGCCTGATTGAAAAAGCCGAAGTCGACACCGAAATCGGCCTGCGAACTTTCCTCCCATTTCAGGTCGGGATTGGCTAATCCACCTGCCTGTGTACCGATAATTTCGGTGTTATTGCGCCCAAAGAGTACATTATGATTGCCTTCTGTATAGACGGCATAACGGAAATTACCAATGTTTTCATTGCCATTCTTACCCCAGCTAAAGCGTATTTTCATGTTGCTAAGCCAGTTACGGGTAGAGTTCATGAACTGTTCGTTGATTACATTCCATCCTAAAGAGAACGAGGGGAAAGTGGCATAGTGGTTGTTTCGGCCAAAACGGCTCGAACCATCGCGACGTAAAGTTACCTCGGCCATGTAACGTTCGTCGTAATTATAGCTTGCACGGGCAAATAAAGAAGCCAGTGTTGCAATATCGTTTGGCCCGCCATAAACGCTTAAATCATTATTGACAGCCAACCCCGTTGCATAGTCAATATAGGGCTTTCGTGCATCAACGGGATAGTTTCTACTACCTCCAAGATACCAGCCCGTTGACTTTTTGGCCGACTGTCCCAGCACAACATTAACGTGATGACGGTCAAACTGGTGCTCCCATGTGAGCACATTCTCCAGCTGCCATATCGTAGCACGGTTGCTTTGAGCATTTACAGAAGGTTTGGTGGCGAGGTTATTGCCCGACAAATAATAGCGGGGCGTGTAACCATTATCCACTCCATTAAACGTAATATCGGCACCGTATGAAATACGATAGGCCAGTCCCCACCCCAAATTCAGGTTAGCACCAAAGTTGGCTACAAACTTATGTACCCACGTTGGCGCGCTGGGGAGGTTGAGCATAGCCAGCGGATTGTTCATCTCATGGAAGTCGGCACCCGGTGTGTAGAACAAATTGCCTGCGGCATCATATATTGGAGTATAGTTATAACTTACGGCACCCGTCTTCGGATCAGTAGTAGCCGTTGCGGCTTGCATACGTGAAATTTCGGCAGTCTGACCGGCAGCGTCGGACGATGGTATCGAAACGGGCAGCATAGGAGACAATACAACGGCCGAACCGAGGATTGAACCCCACTGCGAATTAGCCGCAATACTCGTGCTCTTGATACGTGCATATGAAAGGTTTGTGGTAATTTCGAGCTTGTTTAACCACTCACGCTCCTTGCTCATATCAAATAAGGTGTACTTCGTATTGCTGCGAAGGGTGAGACGCCGGTAGTTAGACTTTCCGAAATTACCGCCTACAATACCTTCCTGATTGTTGTAACCCATCGACAAATAATAGTTAATCCGGTCGGAAGCACCACTTACATTCACCTCGTGATTGACCATAGGGGCATTGTCGTTAAACACTTCCTTCTGCCAATCAGTGCCTTTTCCAAACGAGTAAGGGTCGGCATAAATGGGCGATAAGCCCGAATTGACCGCACCTTCATTCATCATAACGGCATACTGTGTAGCGTTTAAAACGCTGCGTTTACGCCATGCGCTTTGCCAGCCATAAGCGAAATTGTAGTTCACGATCACCTTACCCTTGGTGCCTCCCTTGGTTGTAACCAGCACAACGCCGTTGGCAGCGCGGGCACCATAGATAGCACCCGAAGCGGCATCCTTCAATACTTCTATGCTCTCAATGTCACTGGGGTTGATATAATCTATATTGCCTTCCACCGGCATACCATCGACAATATAGAGCGGGTCAGAGTTATTGATGGTACCAATACCACGTACTCTCACGCGTGCAGCAGCACCGGGCTGGCCCGACGACGATGTCACCGTTACGCCGGCAGCAAGTCCTTTCAACGCGTTATCCATACGCATGGGTGCCGTTGAGGCCAAATCCCTGGCGTCAACCTTGGCAATAGCCGCCGTTACAACGCTCTTTTTCTGCGTGCCGTAGCCCACAACTACCACTTCGTTCAGTGATTTTTGATCTTCTTTAAGCGTAATTTTCAAATTCTGTCCGCCGGTAATCTCCGTAGTTATAAAGCCTACATAAGAGATAACAAGGCGAGCACCCTCGTTACCTTTAAAAGCAAACTTACCGTCAATATCGGTTACTGTACCACGCGTGCTTCCCTTTTCCATAACAGAAGCACCAATAACAGGCTCGCCTGCTTCGTCTGTAACCGTACCCGAAAGCACGTAATTCTGGGCATGTGTCACCATTGCAAACAGAAGAGATACCAATAAGGTAAAAAATCTTGTTTGGTTCATACAAAATAAGAATTTAGATTTATTGTTTAATAATCAGTTGAAGTTATCCGATTCTATGGTTTTCCTGTTCTGTGTTCCTGCGGTATGGAACAATGCAAAATTATATAAAAAAGGTACTCGTAAATAGTACTCATCTTAAAAAAGTGGATGTTTTAACTATACTTGTTTATGCAGAACACTAATAATCAGCCAATTATAAAATATTGATTTAAATCAAAAAGTGAATCTGACAAATCGGAAAATACAAGCATTGGCTTCCTTTTATCCTTTCTGTCATATTGGTTTTATCACACCATTTCATGGAAACATATTCTCATTATCGATTTTAAGGAATTTACCTTATATCATATACCCTGCTACACAACAGTTCCATTCGTTTATTTCGATGGTAATATGTAAATTTATATAGGTTTTATCATACTATTTATTGCCTTTGCATCGTTATCACATTAAACAACAAACCCTTTTTACTAACATGACATCAGCTTTCAAAAACCTGCTGGTTGCAGTATTCCTGCTTTCAGGAAGCCATGCGGCAATGGCTCAAACCGCATCACAAAAACATTTTTTCAAACCCACCTCCCAACCCGTTTATCTCGATGCTGCCAAAAGCATTGAGCAGCGAGTAGAGGATGCTCTCAGCCGCATGACGCTTGATGAGAAGATTGCTGTCATCCATGCGCAGAGCAAATTCTCGTCTCCAGGCGTGAAGCGACTGGGCTTACCCGACTTCTGGACCGACGATGGGCCTCACGGAGTACGTCCTGATGTGTTGTGGGATCAATGGGAACAGGCTGGTCAGAGCAACGATTCGTGCGTGGCTTTTCCTGCTTTAACCTGTCTCGCTGCAACGTGGAATCCCCACATGGGCTGGCTTTACGGCCGCAGTTTAGGCGAGGAAGCCCTATACCGTGGCAAGAACATGATTCTCGGTCCGGGCGTAAACATCTACCGTACACCCTTAAACGGACGCAACTTTGAGTATATGGGCGAAGACCCGTTCTTAGCTTCTGTGATGGTTGTTCCGTATATTCAGGGGCTGCAATCGAACGGCGTTGCAGCATGTGTTAAGCATTATGCCCTGAACAATAACGAGGTAAACCGACACACAACCAACGTTATCATCAGCGACCGTGCCTTACACGAAATTTATCTGCCGGCCTATAAGGCTGCCGTTACCAAAGGCAAGGTATGGGGATTGATGGGTTCTTACAACCTCTATAAGGACCAGCACAACTGCCATAACGACATTTTGCTGAACCAAATACTAAAGAACGACTGGAAGTTTGACGGCGTAGTGGTAAGCGACTGGGGCGGTGCACACGATACTGATCAGGCTGTTAAGAACGGTCTTGATATGGAATTTGGTACCTGGACCAACGGTCTTTCAGCAGGAAAAGCCAAGGCTTACGATGCCTATTACCTGGCCGATGCCTACAAGGAGGGCATAAAGGCGGGCAAATACAGTGAGAAAGAGCTTAACGACAAGGTGCGCCGCGTGTTGCGTCTCTTCTTCAGAACCACAATGGCTAAGCACGAAAACCACGGCTTTCTTTGCTCTGAAAGCCACTACGAAGCTGCTAAGGCCATTGCCGAAGAGGGCATTGTGCTGCTGCAAAACAAGGGCAACGTGCTGCCTTTATACGGCGGGCTGGCAACGATAAAGCCCATGGGGCAACAGAATGATATTGCAAAGAAGCGACAGGTATTGGTTGTTGGCGAGAACGCTATTAAGATGATGACCGTAGGCGGCGGCTCTTCGTCGCTGAAAGTACAAAAGGAAATTTCGCCGCTTAAAGGCCTGGAAGACCGCCTTCGCGGTTTTGCCGACGTGGTTTATGAACGTGGATATGTAGGTGATACTACGGGCAACTACAACGGTGTAACCACAGGACAGGACCTTAATGACAGCCGTTCGGAAGCCCGGCTGATTGAAGATGCCGTAAACAAGGCCCGTAAGGCTGATTATGTAGTGGTGTTTGGCGGACTGAATAAGAGCGATCATCAGGACTGTGAGGACACCGACCGCCAGCAATACGGCTTGCCTTACACGCAGGATAAGCTGGTAGAGGCCCTCGCCCGCGTCAACAAGAACCTCGTTTTCGTCAACATTTCGGGCAACGCCGTGGCTATGCCATGGAAAGATAAGGTAGCAGCCATCGTGCAGGGATGGTATATTGGTTCGGAGGCTGGAGAAGCATTGGCCTCTGTTCTCGTTGGCGACGCCAACCCTTCAGGCAAGCTTCCGTTTACGTGGCCGGCACGCTTGAACGATGTTGGTGCCCACGCACTGAACACTTACCCGGGTACATGGCGCGCCGATAAAAAGATAATCGACGAAGAATACAAAGAGGGCATCTACGTAGGCTATCGCTGGGTAGACAAGAAAAAGACGCATCCGCTCTTCGCTTTCGGCCATGGCTTGAGCTATACCACCTTTAAACTTTCTAATATTCGCCTTGACAAGCCCGTGCTTCGCGGTGACGACAGTCTCACAGTTACGGTAAATGTGCGCAACACAGGCACGCGCGAGGGCAGCGAAGTGGTGCAACTCTACATCCATGCCAACAAGTCTTCGGTCGACCGTCCGTACAAAGAGCTGAAAGGTTTCGCCAAAGTTAGTTTGAAACCTGGTGAGGCTCGCGACGTGAATATTAAGATAGCTGATAGCGATTTGGGGTATTACAGCCAGGCTGTACAGGGTTGGGCCGACGAACCTGGCACGTACACAGCCCTTGTTGGCAACGCGTCCGACAATATTACGCTAAGCAAAACATTCAGCTTGGCATCGGTTGCACCTATCGCGGTAACCCGTTAAACAACAGAATACAATAAGCAATACAGCCTTTATAAAGGCTGAATGATAAGCATAAAAGCAGCCATCACGGGCTGCTTTTATGCTTTTATTATATACCTTTGCACCCCAAACCACACATTTACTCATAAAAAGACTACACATTTCCATGCAAAACCACCGACTTCAAGCCCACACAGCCGTACTCCTGGCGAACATTATCTTCGGCCTTGGTGTGCCTGTAACCAAACTGTTGCTCGACCAATGGGTATCGCCTATGGCTTATATGGCAACGCGCTGCCTCGGTGCAGCCGCCATCTTCTGGCTTATCTCCCTCTTCCTACCGCGCGAAAAGGTAGCACCACGCGACCTTACCGTCATCATCCTTGGCGGCTTACTGGGCATTGTTGTTTCGCAAACGCTCACGGCATGGGCACTTACTTTCACCACGCCCGTTTACTTTTCGCTCATCGCTACGCTTACACCCGTAGCTACCATGCTTTGTGCAGTCCTCTTCATAGGCGAAAAAATATCGGCACGCGGCATCGCAGGCGTCGTACCTGGCGTGGCCGGAGCCATGCTCATGGTGTTTATTGGGTGGCAAGGCGGCTCGGGTAAGAACGACCTTTTAGGCATTGGTCTTACTATATTAAGTATGCTCACATGGGCCGTTTACCTCATCATTACGCGAAAGGTATCGGCTCGTTACACGGCCGTTACACAAATGAAGTGGGTGTTTCTCGCCTCGGCCGTGGCCGTACTGCCCTTTTCATGGACCGACTTACAGAGCGCACCCCTGTACAGCACCGCCACACAGTGGAGCGGATTAGCCGAAATGGGCTTCATCGTTGTGTTTGCCACCGTAGCCGGTTACTTCGCCATTCCGTTTGCCATGCGCTGTCTGAAGGCTACCACCGTGAGCGTTTATACCAACCTGCAGCCCATTGTTGCCTCGCTTGTAGCCATTGCGATCAGTCAGGATGTGCTGACATGGGACAAGCCCGTAGCCCTTGTTTTGGTACTATTAAGTGCATGGCTTGTAACGAAATAAACCTGCTTGCCTTAATCCTATACTCCATTTGCAAACCTTATATTGCCTCTTTACAACAAGATTACAAAATGTAATTTTGTAAAAATAATTCTGAATATTTTACCTCTTCGAAACAAGGTGAAATAGAAAAAAGCTATATACGAATAGTATTCTGATGGCTGTAAACCTGCATTTCTGCGATTATTTTTCACGATTATATCGTTACTCATTCCTCCTTACAACCTGACAAATCACAATATCGGCACTATTGTGTCACGATTACATCGTAAAGGCAAACCAATTACATCGTAAAGACAAGACGATTACGACGTAAAGGTCAGACCATTACATCGTAATTGTGACACAATAGTGCCGTAATTGCAAATACCGCACACTGTAAGTCACGCCTGTAAGCATCGATGAAATGGATTTTTTGAGAGAAAAAAATCTCATTTTATTGTGCCTGTTCCACACATTTACGCCGAAAAGGCGTCATAAAAATACCAGAAAAAGGGATAAAAAACAAGATAGAATTGCATAACATACTGACAAACAGACAGTTGCTTATAACGCCCATAATTCGCGTGTATGTAAGCAAGGTATCACCTTACTGAAAATATTGCAGCCACAGGAGGCAAAAACGTAAAATTTTTCATGGTTTTTCCTCATACTCTTTAAATCTAATAGGGACGAGACAGACAACGCTTACTGGCTTTCCATTCTGCCTTCCTGGAATCCATTTTGGCATTAATTTCACCAGGCGTATTGCCTCCCTATCGAGCAATGGGTCAACACTCCGAACTACTAATGGATTTAAAATATTTCCTTCACAATCGACAACGAACTGCACTACAACGCGCCCCTCTATCCTGTGCTCACACGATACGGAAGGGTATCTGAGGCTGTCGGCAATGAATTTCATCATTGCTGCCTGACCTCCTGGGAATTGGGGCATCTGTTCTACAACATGAAAAACCTTGCCACACGGAGTATCCGTATTCTGTGCACGAGCAGTTGTAAGGGTAGTAAAGCCCAGAATAAGAAAGAATAACAGCTTTTTCATTGTGGTTATATTTAATAAGTTCGATACTTCTGCGTGCTCATGACATTACATTACGAATATAGAGCGAGATAGATATCTTAAATAAGTATTCGCCACCATAATGATGTTAAGTATAATAGTAACAGAGAAACAGGAGTCTGTTGCCCGAAGTCTACAATAATTTACACCAGCACGGATTAAAGTTTAAATGTTATAGGAAGACGGAACTTGACGTTTACAGGCTCTCCATTCATCCTTCCCGGAGTCCATTTAGGCATGCGTTTGACAACTCTTAGTGCTTCGGCATCGAGCAACGGGTGCGCAGATCGTTCCACCGTAGGATGGGTTATACGTCCCTTTTTGTTAACAACAAAAGTTACTATCACGCGTCCCTCTATCTTTTTCTTCTGTGCTTCGGCAGGATATTTGACATTATTACGCAGATATTTCATCAGTTCTCCCTGCCCTCCGGGGAATTGAGGCATCACCTCTACAATGTCGTACACTTTACCGCGCGGCTTTTCGGTTTGCTGTGCACCAGCTGTTGAAAGAGCGGTAAAGCACAGCATAAGAATGAATAACAGTTTTTTCATTGTTGTTTTATTGAACAGGTTTAACATTTTCACCTGGTTTTGTTATGATGTTGCAAATATATAGTAAAACCGTCTGCTATACAAGGAAACGACCATTAAAACCTTTACATCAGGCAAAAAAAGAACAAAAGGTATATTTCAGACCTGTTAAACCGTACCGATGTTTATTTATTTTGCGATAAAACAAAATGATAAGACATGACAA
>CALIIG010000068.1 GCA_938018155.1 uncultured Prevotella sp. | reverse complement strand
CGCGTGTTTCGTCAAACTTTTCGGCGGCCTTTACCAGTCCTATATTGCCTTCATCTATCAAGTCTGTTAGTCCCAATCCCTGATGTTGGTATTGTTTTGCAACCGAAACCACAAACCTGAGATTGGCTTTAACGAGCTTCTCCTTGGCGCGTTCGCCTTCCTTTCCGCCGTTTCTGATGGCCTGTGCAAGCTCTATTTCCTCATCTACTGTAATCATTGGCACGCGGCCAATCTCCACCAGGTACTTGTCCAAAGCCTCACTGGAACGATTCGTAATGCTTTTGGTGATTTTAAGTTGTCGCATTCTTGTTTATCCTTTCTGACAATTTCTTCCTTAGATGACTAATTATCCCTTTCGTGAATACATTTCCATCCCACTTTGATGAAATGGGTTGCAAAAGTACAAAATTTCTTTGAAACAAAAGGTTCTTTGTACTGTTTTCCTTGTCAAACATTATTATTGTTACGCTTTCTCAGCAGAACGACATTCTCAACATGGGGTGTATGGGGGAACATGTCGACGGGCTGCACGGCCACTACCGCGTATCCGGCATCAAGAAGAGCCAGGTCACGGGCCTGTGTTGCGGGGTTACAGCTAACGTATACAATGCGCTCGGGCGAGGCATTCAGTATGACACTGACAACGTCAGGGTGCATACCGGCACGCGGCGGGTCAGTAATGAGAATGTCGGGAGTGCCGTGTTGCCGTATGAAATCGGCGTTGAGTATATCCTTCATGTCGCCGGCGAAGAATGTTGTATTGTCAATTTTGTTGAGCTTTGAATTGGTTTTTGCATCTTCTATGGCTTCAGGCACGTATTCAATACCTATGACACGGCTCGCATATCGGGCCATAAAGTTGGCAATGGTGCCTGTTCCCGTGTAAAGATCGTATATTAGCGGCTTCCTGCTATTGTCGGTCTGTTCGGCAGCCTGCAATGCGGTTTCGTCGGGTAAGAGGGGCTTTTCGGCGTCGTCGGTGTTGCACAGGCTGAAGGTCCGCACCACAGAGTATAGATGATAAGCCTGATCGGTATTGGTTTGGTAAAAGCTTTTCGGACCTACTTTAAAACGTAGGTTCTCCATGGTTTCATAAATAAAGCCGGTGCCTTTGAATGTTTTCAGTTCCAAATCGCCTATGGTATTGTTGCCCTTTGGGTTGTCGACATACATGAATGAGCTAATTTCTGGGAACTTATCACTAATGCGTTGCATAAGCTCCAAAGCCATATGCTCGTCCCCGGGCTGCTCAAAGTGGAACTGGATAAGCAGCATCCATTCGCCCGTATTCGAGTTACGAAACATCAAATTGCGCAATACACCGTGCTGTGCCTTTACATCATAGAAGCTCATTCCGATGGCTTTGGCACACTGTTCTGTAAAATTGCGCACTTCGTTATGCAGGTTATCCATCAGAAAACACTGCTCAATGGGATATATTTTGTCAAAAGCCCCTGTAATATGAAAGCCTATGGCCGAATGGTCTGCGGTGAGGTCGAGCGACTTGTCTTGCAGTTCTTCATGGGTGAACCACCTCCGATTGCAACAGCCAAACTCTAATTTATTTCGATATTCCCTTGTTTTTACCGAGCCAAGAATAGGCAAAAACTCGGGCAAACTTATCTTGCCTATGCGCGATAACTGGTCGGACACCTGCTGTTGCTTGGCTTTCAACTGCTCATCGTAAGGCAGGTTTTGCCATTTACAGCCACCACAGATACCGAAATGCTTACAGAACGGTTCTTCCCTTACTTTACTTTTCTCGATGAACCGTATGACACGACCTTCGGCATAGCGATGTTTTCTTCGTACAATTTCAACGTCTACCACATCGCCCGGCACGCAAAACGGCACAAAAACAACACGCTCATCGTGGTGGAACAGGCTTTTACCTTCGGCTGCCACGGCCTCTATCGTTATGCCTTCAAGAACGGGGTTGGTTTTCCTTTTTCTGCTCATTCGTAATGTTTTGTGTGCAAAGGTAACGCAATTACGCGGAATATCAAATATCATTACGGCCATTGTTTGCCGTGTTTATGTAAATATCCC
>CALIIG010000067.1 GCA_938018155.1 uncultured Prevotella sp. | reverse complement strand
TTTCAAAGAAAGGGTAGACCTTTTTCAAAGAAAGGGTAGACCTTTTTCAAAGAAAGGGTAGACCTTTTTCAAAGAAAGGGTAGACCTTTTTCAAAGAAAAGGTAGACCTTTTTCAGAGAAAAGGCAGGCAGCCTCTGAGAATCAGTCGACTGTTTAAAAAAATCAGTCGACCGTTTCTGAAAATCAGTCGACTGTTTCCAAAGGATTGGCCAACAGTTCCGTTTCGGACCAACTGCCCGTGCTTGCCGTCAGTACCCCTGTTGTTTGCGGTAATACCCATAACTGCGCCGTAACTTCCTGCTCAAAACTACTTCAAATTGTACGGCAGGTGCTAAAATAAACCTTTTATATCTTTTCATAAAGTAAAAAAAATAGTATCTTTGCACACCATAGCAGCTTATTGTCTATAAGGAATTTACAGAAAACAACAAAATAACTAACAAAATGCAAAACAAAGGAATCGTAATCACAACGGCCGTCTTGCTGACGCTTGTGTGCCTTTTCTATTTGTCGTTCCCTGTTGCCACAAAGTATTATGACAGCAAGGCGGCAGAACTGAAAGATCCCATTGCACAGCAGGATTACAAAGATTCTGTTAAGTATCTGGGAATCTACAGTTATCAGAAGTGCCTCGAAACTCAGATTGGTCTCGGTTTGGACCTTAAGGGCGGTATGAACGTTATCCTGGAGATATCAGTTCCCGACGTTGTAGAAAATCTTGCCGACCACAAGACTGACCCCGCTTTTACGAAATCGATGAACGAAGCCCGCAAAGAACAGATAACTTCGCAGGACGATTTCGTAACGCTGTTTATCAAAGCCTATCACAAAAACGCTCCCGGGCACAGGCTTGCAGAGATTTTTGCCACGCAGCAGCTGCAGGGAAAGGTGTCGCCAACAAGCAGTGACAAGGAGGTTGAAAAGGTTATTCATGAAGAAGTAGGTTCGGCAATCGACAACTCTTTCAACGTAGTCCGCACCCGTATTGACCAGTTTGGCGTTGTTCAGCCGAACATTCAGAAGATACAGGGCTCCGAGGGACGCATCATGGTTGAGATGCCGGGTATCAAGGAACCCGAGCGTATGCGCAAGCTGTTACAGGGTAGTGCCAACCTCGAATTCTGGGAAACATACAATTCGCAGGAAGTTCTGCCTTATCTTCAGCAAATTGATCAGCGTCTGGCCAACGGCGAACAGGATACAGCTTCGGCCGTAAAGAACAGTACAAAAACCGCAAAGGCCCGGCCCGCCGTGAAGGCAGCTCAGCCACGTTTCAAAATTAAGGATACTGAAAAGAAAGATATTACCACAACCCCTGACGCACAATTGGAGCAGGCTAAGAAGCTTCATCCGCTGCTTGCCATGCTGCAGCCAACAGGTCAGGGCCTTAGCGTGTGCGGCTATGCCAGCGTTCGCGATACCGCTGCCATCAATAAAATTATCCACAGCCAGCTTGCCAGGCAGGTTCTTCCTTCTGACATGAAGTTGCTTTGGAGTGCCAGGCCTGCCGACAACATTCAGGCAAAGAACATCTTTGAGCTTCACGCCCTGAAGGTTACAACGCCCAACGGACGTGCTCCGCTCGAAGGAAATGTTGTTACTACTGCCAAGGACGAGTTCAATAACCTTACCGGACAGCCCGAGGTTAGCATGACAATGAACTCGGAAGGCGCGCGCCGCTGGGCCGAACTTACCAAGGCAAACGTTGGAAAGGCGATAGCCATCGTTCTCGACGGCGTTGTATATTCAGCACCTCGCGTGAATGGTGAAATCAGCGGCGGACAGTCGTCTATCAGCGGTAACTTCACTATTGAAGACACAAAAGACCTGGCAAACACGCTGAAGTCGGGCCGCATGCCTGCTCCTGCCCACATTGTCCAGGAGGAAGTAGTAGGTCCTACGCTCGGCGCACAGTCTATTGAGCAGGGCGTTGTTTCTTTTGCCATCGCCTTTGCATTGCTGATTGTCTTCATGCTTGTTGTTTACAACATTATCCCTGGCGCAATTGCCATCGGTGCTTTGTTGCTTAACGTATTCTTCACCCTTGGCATTCTTACTTCCTTCCAGGCCGCACTTACTATGAGTGGTATTGCCGGTATGGTGCTCTCGCTGGGTACAGGTGTCGACGCCAACGTGCTTGTTTACGAGCGTATCAAGGAGGAACTCCGTGCAGGAAAAGGCATGAAGCAGGCTATCGACGCCGGTTTCAGCAACGCTTTCTCTGCTATTATCGACTCGAACCTTACCTCTCTTATCACCGGTATCATCCTTTACATCTTCGGTACAGGGCCTATTCAGGGCTTCGCTACAACGTGGATTATCGGTATTTGCTGCAACGTCTTCACAGCCGTATACGTTACACGTGTTGTCTACGAATACAAGTTGAAGAAGGGAAAGTGGCTTAACCTCAAGTTCTGGACTGGCATATCTGAGCACCTCATGCAGGGAAAGCATTACAAGTTCATGAGTATGTACAAGAAGAGCTTTGCCGTATGGGGTATTGCCGTTGTCGTTTGTATTGGCAGCTTTGCAGTGCGTGGCCTGAGCCAGAGCATTGATTTCACGGGTGGCCGCAACTTTGTCGTTACGCTTGCCAAGCCTGTACAGGTTGAACAGGTGCGCAAAGTACTCGACAAAGCTTTCGTAAACTCGGTCGGTCCGGATGCCGGCAAGATGGCAACAACATCGGTTATTGCCATTGGTACCGACGGTAAGACAATCCGTATCTCTACAAACTATAATATCGATTCGAACGATCCTACCGAGGACGACCATGTAGAAACCCAGCTTTACAATAAGTTGCACGCAGCAGGCTTTGTTACACAGAGCAGCATGGCCTCCTTTAAGAATCCCGATGTACGTCAGGGAGGTAGTATCATCAGCAGCTCAAAGGTTGGACCTTCTGTTGCCAAGGACATCACAACAGGCGCAATTAAGAGCGTAGCTCTGGCCCTGGTGTTCATCTTCCTTTATATTTTGCTGCGTTTCCGCAACTTAGGTTTCTCAGTGGGTGCTATTGCAGGACTTATTCTTGATACCACCATTGTTATCGGTGCCTTCTCGCTTTGCTACGGCTGGATAGGCTTCTCGCTCGAGGTTGACCAAACATTCATCGGAGCTATCCTGACGGTTATCGGTTACGATATTAACGACTCGGTGGTTGTGTTCGACCGTATCCGTGAAAATCTGAATAAGCGTAAGGGACTGCTTAGCAAGACAGACGAGCAGAAACTCTTCAACGACTCGATCAACGAAACCCTTTCTCGTACCATCAATACGTCGTTGTCAACCCTCATCGTGTTGCTTGCCATCTTCATTCTTGGCGGTGACAGCATCCGCAGCTTTACGTTTGCAATGATTATCGGTGTCGTCATCGGTACCCTTTCGTCTGTGTTTATTGCTTCTCCAGTGGCCTATCTTGTTATGGGCAAGAACATCCGGAACCGCAATGTTGAGGCAGAAACAGAGGTGGCAAAAGCGTAATAACAGTTGAAATAAAAGGTTATCTTCTCTGTTTTCCGAACTTAGAGGACAACTTGCAAATAATAAAAGAGCCATGTGGGAAGCGTTTCCCGTGTGGCTCTTTTTGTTTCTCGGAGTCGCTGTCTATAGTTGTTCTCTCCATTCCTTTGCAATTTTATCTGCCCGTCCTATAATATAATAAGGTGTATGGCAGAACTTCTCCTGTC
>CALIIG010000066.1 GCA_938018155.1 uncultured Prevotella sp. | reverse complement strand
AGTTATTGGGAGTTAAGCCTCTTTCAGGAGTTAAGGAGTTAGAAGTAGTTATGGAGTTAAGACATTACCCTATGCGAACCAACTTCTTACGAAAAGGATTGACAGACATTTGTCTTAACTCCATAACTCCCTTTAACTCCTGTCTCCTGAGCATGGTCTTAACTCCTTAACTCCCTATAAATCCATAACTCCTGAAGAAGTTTTAACTCCATAACTCCCTGTAACTTCTGCCTCCTGAGCAAGCGTAGCTTACGAAATAAAAAATATTTTTAAACCATAACAATACAATTATGTCAAAGATAGCAAAACAAATTACCGAGTTAATCGGTCACACCCCACTTGTAGAACTTCAGAAATTTTCGGCTCTCCGTGGTCTCGAAACACCAATTATCGCTAAGGTTGAATCTTTTAACCCGGGTGGAAGCGTTAAGGATCGTATTGCAAAAGCAATGATTGAAGACGCAGAAAAGCGTGGTATTCTGAAACCAGGAGCCACTATTATCGAGCCTACCAGTGGCAATACGGGCGTAGGACTGGCCCTTGTGTCGGCTGTGAAAGGCTATAAACTTATCCTCACCATGCCCGAAACCATGAGCGTTGAACGCCGCAACCTGGTTAAAGCCTACGGTGCAGAGGTTAAACTCACACCCGGAAAGGACGGTATGAAGGGTGCCATTGCTGAGGCTGAACGCCTTCGCGACTCAATAGAAGGGGCAGTAATTCTCGAACAATTCGAAAATAAGGCAAACCCTCGTGTACATTATGAAACAACAGGTCAGGAAATTTGGAACGATACCGACGGCAAAGTCGACATCTTTGTAGCTGGTGTAGGTACCGGCGGTACGGTGAGCGGTGTAGGCAAGTACTTAAAGGAGCTGAACCCTGATGTAAAGATTGTAGCCGTTGAACCGGCGGCATCGGCCGTTCTCGAGGGTGGTGCCCCCGGACCTCATAAAATTCAAGGTATTGGCGCAGGCTTTATTCCCAAGACCTACGATGCTACGGTTATTGATGAAGTAGTGGCTGTTGACAATGACGATGCTATACGTTCGAGTCGTCAGATAGCTGCCAGTGATGGTGTTCTGGTAGGTATTTCTTCAGGCGCGGCAGCCTTTGCGGCTACCGAAATCGCCCGCCGTCCTGAAAATAAAGGCAAGAAAGTTGTGGCCCTGCTTCCCGATACCGGCGAACGTTATCTCTCAACGGTACTTTATGCCTTCGAGGATTATCCACTCTAAACCACACACTTTCTAAATATAACAAATGGGAGAGGCCGCCCTGCCTGATGTTTCAGGTGGGGCGGTTCGGTGTTTCAAGCTTTCCCAAACCCCTCCGGGGGAAGGGAAGTATGCTGTACAGAGTGTGTTTTTTCGGTTTGCTTGTGCTCCCTGAGTTAGGAAGTTGGAGGTTTGAACCTTAATAGAGGGCACATACCCGTGATTATAAGACGCTGCATTTATCGTTATTGGAGAAATAGTATACGATGTCCTTATATTGCCAGTTTTGTAAAATAAACTGGTCAAAATTTAATATTCATTAACTCGATGTTCTACAAAAATAAGGCGGTTTGAGGTATGTTGTTTTATCATGTAAGCAGTTAGCTGAAGCCGGTATACAGGTAAAGAAATGCGTTTACGGCACTATTGGGTTGCGATTACGGTGTAAAGGCAACACCTTTACAGCGTAAACGGATCGCGATTACGGCGTAAACGGATCGCGATTACGGCGTAAACGGCGCGGCTTTACAATGTAAACGGTAAGGAAAAACGCCGTAAAGGCAAAGATGAGAAAGTGAAAAAGGCATGCAGGAATGCAGAAAAGTTATGATTTTACAACCGTTGTACCTGTTCCTTTACGGCGTAATGGAAGTAAAATATGGGCCTGATAAAGCAGAAATATTGACGAGAAGAATGCAATATACTGATTCGCAACGTATTATAAAACGCTCATAATTCGCGTATTTGAGGGCAAGGTTACAATGGTTTTGCTACGGCGCAACCACGCAACCGTGTTTGTAAAGTAAATTCGCATTGCTTACGAGGTGTCAGCCTGTCAGAAACAACGAATGAGGTTACGGGTGAGAGTATTTGCGGGGCATATCGCATCGACACCGGCGGTATCGGCTATTTCAACTGTAAAGAAAGCAGGAAACCGCACAGATAGTTGCGAAATCGGCCTGGAAGATAAGGCTCCTGTCGTTCTAAAACTGAAAAAATAAAGGGTAAAAAGAACGATGTCCGGCATTTGTTTCTCATTGAAACCACCCTGCCGAACATGTCTGTGCCTGTTATAGCGGTGTGGTGAAAATGCAGTTGCGCATCACCCAATAGCTCAGGATTCCGGCCAGATAGCCTGCAAAAGCTATCCAGCTGACATGCTTCATGTACCATCCGAAGGTAATTTTCTCCAGTCCCATCACCACTACGCCGGCGGCCGAACCGATGATAAGTATTGAGCCTCCCACGCCGGCGCAATAGGCTAAAAGCTGCCAGAAGATGCCGTCGACGGCCATGTCGCCGGTGGGGGTCACCGGATACATGCCCATACTGCCTGCTACGAGAGGCACGTTGTCGACGATACTCGACAGCACGCCAATAATACCCGTGACGGCATAATGGTTGTTGTTGAACACCGTGTTGAGGCCCTTGCCGAGTGCCGTCAGCACACCTATCTGCTCAAGACAGGCTACGGCCATGAGGATACCGAGGAAAAAGAGAATGGTTGACATGTCAATGTTGTGCAGCAGATTGGTTACACGCTTGCCCGTTCCCTCCTTGTCGTGCCCGCGTGAAAGGCTGCGGTAGAACACTTCAGTAGTTATCCAAAGAATGCTCAGCACGAGAAGGATGCCTACAAACGGCGGCAGGTGCGTGACAGCCTTAAATACAGGTACCAGCATCAGGCCGCCAACGCCGATGAAGAACACCGCCTTTCGCTGATTGTTTGAGAAGTCGCCTGCACTGACGGCTATATTCTGACTATCGTTTGCTGCGCTTACGGTTAGTTCTCCCTTAAGCATATACTGCATGATAAAGGCCGGAACAACCATTGAAACAATCGACGGGACAAGAATTTCAGATATTACACCCGCTGCCGTGATGACGCCTCTGTTCCAGAGCATAATCGTTGTAACATCGCCGATAGGCGAAAAGGCACCTCCTGAATTGGCCGCAATGATAACCAGCGACGCATAAATGATGCGGTCGGTGTGGTTGGAAACGAGCTTGCGCAGAATCATAATCATGACAATGCTCGTCGTAAGATTGTCGAGAATAGCCGAAAGGAAGAAAGTCATAAAGGCAATACGCCACAGCAATGCCCGCTTGCTGCGGGTCTTCATAACGGAGCGAACCCAGTTGAAGCCGCCGTTCTGGTCGACAATCTCCACAATGGTCATGGCACCCATCAGGAAGAAAAGCGTGGTAGATGTGCTGCCAAGATGCTCCTCAATGGCCGAAGTCACACTGTTGACAAGGGCTTGTCCTGCAAGGTTGGGGAAATAACTTTCGGGGCTGATCATAAAAAGCGTCCAGCAGGCAACGAACATCAGTAATGCCACTGCAGCCTTGTTCACCTTCGTTACGCTTTCAAGGGCAATGAAAAGATAGCCCGCGCAGAACGTAACGATAATGCAAATAGATAATGTTGACATATAAAAGGTTGGTTTAGTATCTTTTCACGGCCTGCAAAGTTAAGAAAAATCTCATAACCGCAAGGTAAAAACAGAATAATTGTTATATCTTTGCAATATGATAACCCGGGAAAAAAGTAACCTGAAATTAAGCGGAAATATTATTATTGCAGATGCTGATTACATTGACCATGTAGCCTTTCAGCTCAGCGTTCAGTTCGAACGCATTCTGGGACGGCGTATTCCCAGGGCCGACCTTAGCCGCTGGGTGATGAACGTTGCCCTCGACGGCGGGTTGCGGGCCGACGGCAAGGCGCACGAAACGCAGGTGGTGCTGGTGCACGATAAGGACTGCCGGAAGCTGGAAAACTTTTGTCCTTCTGATTTCGAAAGCGAACTGAACGCACAGGCTTTCAACGATGAGAGGCTGGGAGAGTTTCTCATTAATTCGTTCGCCGTGGGCGGTATGGTAAACAAGGACGATTATATCGTAGACCTTATCCATACGGTATGCAGTCACGACGAGGTAAGACGCCTCATGGTAATACCCAATGGCGAGGAAGGCGATATTTACGACAAGGTGCGTCATGCCCTGCACAATGCCGACGACGAAAAGCGTATTACCGTGTTCGCCATGCAACCCATGCAGGGCGGTAACTTCAGGCAGGAGATACTGGGATATAGTATGCTAAGTGCGTTGGGGATAAAGGGGGAAGAGATTGCCTCCCCAAACCCTTCCGAAGGAGGGGCTTTCTAAGTGCACGGGAGGCAAGTAAAACAGACTAAATATTTAAAGATAAAAAAAGATAATGGATAATTTACAGAATCAGGACAAAGGGCCTGCTGCAGGATGTTGCAATTCTCAGCCTCGGAAAAGCAAGGGGAGGCTTTTAATGATTGGCGCAGGCGGAGTTGCTACCGTATGTGCTTTTAAGATTGCACAGAACGCAGACGTGTTCGGCCGCTTCATGATTGCCAGCCGCCACAAGGAGAAATGCGACAGGCTTGTGGCCGATATTCATGCCAAAGGCTACGATATGGATATTGAAACGGCTGAGGTTGACGCCGACAACGTGGAGCAACTGAAGACTCTTTTCAACAGTTTCAAGCCCGAATTGGTGATTAATCTTGCGCTCCCCTACCAGGATTTGACTATCATGGATGCCTGTCTGGCCTGCGGCTGTAATTATTTAGATACCGCCAATTACGAACCGAAAGACGAAGCCCACTTCGAATACAGCTGGCAATGGGCCTATAAAGACCGCTTCGAAAAAGCAGGACTGACGGCTATTCTCGGTTGCGGGTTCGACCCGGGCGTATCGCAAGTGTTCACGGCCTACGCGGCAAAGCACTACTTTGACGAAATACATTATCTGGATATTGTAGATTGTAACGCAGGCAATCACCACAAAGCATTTGCCACCAATTTCAATCCCGAAATCAACATACGTGAAATTACACAGAAAGGAATGTTCTACGAGGACGGCAAATGGGTTGAAACGGCACCGCTCGCCGTACATCGCAACCTCACATATCCGAACATCGGGCCACGCGACTCTTACCTCATGCACCATGAAGAACTGGAGAGCCTCGTAAAGAATTATCCCACTATCAAGCGTGCACGCTTCTGGATGACCTTTGGACAAGAGTATCTTACCCACCTTCGGGTGATTGAAAATCTGGGCATGAGCCGCATCGACCCCATTGAATACGAAGCCCCTCTGGCCGATGACGCATCGAAGACAGTACGCGTAAAAATTGTACCCCTGCAGTTCCTGAAAGCAGTTCTGCCCAATCCGAAAGACCTGGGAGAGCAATACGAGGGCGAAACCTCAATAGGCTGCCGCATACGGGGCCTGAAGAACGGAAAACTGCACACCTTTTATATTTACAATAACTGCAGGCATCAGGACGCTTATAACGAAACAGGTATGCAGGGCGTCAGCTACACCACAGGCGTACCTGCCATGGCAGGAGCAATGATGTTCCTTAAGGGAATATGGCGAAAGCCGGGCGTGTTCAACGTAGAAGAGTTCGATCCCGACCCCTTCTTAAGGACGATTGCCGAACAAGGCCTGCCATGGCACGAAGAGTTTGACAAGAACATAGAACTTGACGACTGAACAATTTAATACTTATCAATAATAATTTATCATCATGGCAAAAACAGAAGAAGAACTTGCTGCAGGAAAAGCCACACAGGAAAAGGCCGCGAAGCAAGACAAAATGAAGGCTCTGCAGGCCGCAATGTCAAAGATTGAGAAAGATTTCGGCAGAGGAGCCATCATGCGCATGGGCGACGAAAAAATAGAAAACGTAGAAGTTATACCTACCGGCTCGTTGGGGCTCGACGTTGCACTGGGCGTGGGAGGATACCCAAGAGGACGGATTGTTGAAATCTACGGGCCCGAGGCTTCCGGAAAAACAACACTGGCCCTGCATGCCATAGCCGAAGCCCAAAAGCAAGGCGGCATAGCGGCCTTTATCGATGCCGAGCACGCATTTGACAGGTTCTATGCCGAAAAACTGGGCGTAGACGTGAACAATTTGTGGATGTCGCAGCCCGATAACGGAGAGCAGGCACTGCAAATTGCCGACCAGCTAATCAGCAGCTCGGCAGTAGACATTCTGGTTGTCGATTCTGTGGCTGCACTTACACCCAAGAAAGAAATTGAGGGCGACATGGGCGAATCGGCCGTAGGCCTGCAGGCACGCCTGATGAGCCAGGCACTGCGTAAGCTCACGGCCACCATTGCAAAAACCAAAACATGTTGCATTTTTATCAATCAGTTACGTGAAAAAATAGGTTTGACATTCGGCAGTCCTGAAACCACTACGGGAGGAAACGCCCTGAAATTCTATGCAAGTGTACGAATTGATATACGAAGAGCAACAAGTGTTAAGGACGGCGACAACGTCATCGGTAACCACGTTCGCGTAAAAATAGCAAAAAACAAGTTGGCACCCCCATTCAAAAAAACAGAGTTTGACATCATGTTTGGTATTGGAATCAATAAGACTGGAGAGATTGTCGACCTCGGAGTTGAATACAATATTATCCAAAAAAGCGGAAGCTGGTATAGCTACAACCGCTCAAGGCTGGCCCAGGGCCGGGATGCTACCATAACATTGCTACGTGACAACCCCGAACTTTGCGAAGAGCTCGAAGGCCTTATCAAACAGGCCATTGCCGCACACACAAAGTAAGCCGGGCACCTTTCGCTACAGATACGGAACTTTCGTCAACATCTTTGGCGTACAAACGAAAAGAACCCGTACCATATTCGTAACAAACGCGGATGATTTTCATCCGCGTTTATTGTATATATAATACAAGCCCCATATGCTGCACCTACAACAAGGTATTGCTACGAACATTGGATAGTACCTAAACTTTATTTCCTAAGGCATATTTGATTTATAAACTTTCCCACATCCCATTCCCTTATAGCATCTTTTGATTCATACAGCTGCCTGAACATTATTTTCCATGGCATTTCTAACTTCTGCATCTGCCCATATTCTGTTTATTTATAGCATATTTCAGTATGAACAAAACTAACCTTTATGCGTATGAACAGAACCGTATATCAGAATAATTTCAACGGTTGGAACGCACAGTTTCATCCTTTGAAACCCACAGTTTCATCCTATGGAACGCATGGTTTCATCCTGTGAAACGCACAGTTTCA
>CALIIG010000065.1 GCA_938018155.1 uncultured Prevotella sp. | reverse complement strand
GGTTCTTTTGTTTCCTGCCCGGGCCCGTCAGGTTCAGCTGCAGGTTGTGGCGTTTCGTCAGTTTTTTGCTCTTCTGCCTCTGCTATATTGGCCTGAGACCGTTCAAAAGCTTTGCGACACTGGTTTATTTTTATGGCATTAACAAGTTCAGCCAGCCCGTAAACCATCAGACACCAGCCTATGACAAAGAGTGGAGCTGTGGCTATAAGGTTGGGTTTTGCGAGGGCAATGAGACCTACAACAAGCGTTACGACGGGCATAATCCACCAAAACGGGCCAATGTGTGCGAAGCGGGTTGCCGACGATAAGTTAAAGAACTGACCCAGTGCACCCAGTATCAGTATAATGGCCAGCACGTACATCAGTCCGCCGATAAACGTATTGGGCGATAAAGCCAATACACCACCCAGTATAATACTGCCGATGCCTACAAGCGGAAAGGGTGGGGTTGAGGGCGTTATGCGCTGTCCCTGTGCGTCGAAAATTTCAGTATCGCCTGCTGCCCGGCGTGCAGAGAGGTAGGCAATACAGCTGATAATGCCCGACACAAAAAAGATTACGCCTATTAAAATGGTAAGCCACTCGACGGTTTCTTCGCGATATTTTACCAACAGTGCACCTACAACGATGGCACTGATTGCGCGGAAAATGGCGCTTTGCAATGCTTTCATGTATTCGTTATTTTTGTTATTTCTGTTTATTTATTTCAGCTTTATATCGTGTTGACAACCAGCTTTTATGCTGTTTTTATTTGAAAGGCAGCAACTTTAGCCTTCACAAAGTTAAGCTAACTTTTTGAGATAAACAAACAACGTATCGGCACAATTGTTTAATTTTGCATGAAAGGGTATATCTTTCTGATAAAAAAATGACAAAATTATATTTGGTTCGCCACGGCGAAACAGTGGCAAATAAGGCCCATATTCTGCAGGGGCAGACTGATGGAGAACTTAATGACAAGGGGCGTGCGCAGGCAAGTGAGGTTCGCAAAAAGCTAAACGGTGCCGAAATAGATGCTTATGTGGCAAGCGATTTGCAGCGGGCCGTGGAAACTTGCAGGATAATTGCCGGTCCTGAGCATGATAAATTGGTAACCACGCCACTGTTGCGCGAGCGCGACTGGGGCAGTTTTACGGGTAAATATATTCCTGATTTGGAAGGCCTGACGTGGCCCGGCGACATTGAAAGCCTTGAAGAGCTGAAGAGCAGGGCACGGAATTTCCTTACCTGGCTGAAGGTAACCTATCCCGACAAAACCGTTCTTGCCGTAGGACATGGCATTATCAACAAGGCCATTCAGAGCGTTTATTTTCGTAAACCCATGAACGAGATTGCGAAAATGGATAATGCAGAAGTGAGAGTGCTGATGTTATAGGCCGGCCGTTATTCTGTTTTTGCCTGCTGAATACAACAAAAGTTGAGAGCCATCCCGATAGCATCGCTGCGCGGGATGGCTCTGCTGGTCATAACTTGACTTGATAACTCTACTTTAATAACTTAATTTATACACTCTAATCTAAATTCTTTAATCTAATGCCTGTATCGGAATTCGCTAATTCCGGCGGTGTATAATTCCAAACTTACTTAAATAACTCTAATCTAACAATTCAGGTCTTAAACTCTAATCTCTAAATATGTATTTTTAAATGGCATTTGTTTTTGTTGCCTATCGGCGGCCGAAGTGACCCCCGTTACCGAATGTTCCGCCAGAATTATGGCCGCCGCCGAAAGTGCCTCCCGATGGAGTGCTGCCGCCGAAATCGCGGTTGCCCGGTGCGGGACTGTAAGAACGGCCGGGCGCGCTGCCCGCAGACGGTGCACTATAACCCCCGCGACTGCCTACGCCAAAGCTGCGATTGCCGGCACTTGGGCTGAATGTGCGGTTGGGAGCAGAGCCGTCTGGCTCGAACGAACGTGCGTTACCGGGGCGTGTTACCGTTGTACGCGTGCTGCTCTCACGGCTGTTTCCGAACGAGCGGTAATCGCGGAGAGGCGATGTTTCGCGCGTGTTGTTGTCGAAAGTACGGTTTCCGAACGTACGGTTGCCGGCGTTATATCCGCTGCGTTGCTGAAAATTGCGTCCGTCAAAATATGTTCCCCGTCCATAGTCGCCACGGTTAAAGCCGTCGCGCATGCCCCTGTGGTTGTTCGGATTACCGAATGTTCGTCCGTAATACCAGCTGCGGCCGCCGTTCATTCGCCAGCTGTGGTCGCCACGATAACTTATATAAATGTTGGGCTGCCCGAAGAAATAGTAATCGCGATGCGGGTAACGGGCGTATACTCCGAAGTGCCAGTATCCTCCGTTCCAGTAAAGAGGACGATAGAAATATGATGCTTCGACGTAGCTTCTGTACTGCCAGTCATACAGAATATAGCTTAAATCGAGGTTGCGTTGTGTCCAGTAAGCACCGTAAAGGTCGTCATATCGGTTGATGTTCATGAGGTAATCGAGATTAATTTCATACGCAGCCTCATACTGTTCATCGGTAAGATCAAGCTCGTATGCCATCTTATCGGTGAGGAACAAGGCTTGATCGCGCGCCTGAGCATAGCTCATGGCCGATGCACTTACGGCGATAGTGAAGAGTGCTACAATAGCTAAAACCAACCTTTTCATATCTTTTTATTTTAAAAATTCAACAAATTGTTTCTTTGTACACTGCAAAAATAGAGAGAAAAACAAGCGTGTCAAAAGGTTTTTCCCTAAACCGAGCGGGAAAAACCCTATAACGAAAGTTTTGAGGGTGTGGCGTTGTGGGGCAACGTTTTTTATTTATCTTTGTGGCAAATTTATGGTAATGAACGTGAAAATACGAAAGTTATGGGTTGCGTTGATATTGTTGGCACCCGTGTATTCCGTGTCGGCGCAGTATGCCTGGCAGCATAATCCCGAAGCGCGAAGCCTGAAACCGGGTAATGATATTTCTTATATGATAGAAACGCAAGGGTCGTTTTCGGACGGACAAACGCCACTATGGCTCAACGCCAACAAGCATGGGCTGTCGTCGTTGGAGCGTGTTAACGGTTACTTACGGGGCGCAGTCAGTCGCTCTGTCGATGCTGATTCGGCACGCCGGTGGGCTTTAGGTTATGGTGTTGACGTGGCATTGCCGCTCCATTATACCAGCCACGTAGTTGTTCAGCAGGCTTATGTTGAAGGCCGATGGCTGCACGGAACATTGACAGTGGGGCAAAAGGAACAGGCCTTGGAACTAAAAAACAACCGCTTAAGCACGGGCTCGCAAACCCTTGGCATCAATGCGCGGCCTGTTCCAGAGGTCAGGGTGGCTCTCCCTGAATACTGGACGCTCCCCCTTACGCGCGGATGGCTGAGCCTGAAAGGGCATATTGCCTACGGAAAGCTGACTGACAGCCGATGGGAAGGCGATTTTACCCGTCGGCAATCCAAATATACCGACGGCGTGTTTTACCATGACAAGGCCGGCTATTTGAAAATACAGAAGCCGTCTTCACGCTTTTCTACCGAGCTGGGACTGGAAATGGGAGCTTTGTTTGGCGGCACAAGCTACCTGCCCCAACGCGACGGAAGCATGCAGACGATGAAGAACAGCCGCAGCTTTTCAAGTTTTTTCCATGCACTAATACCTGGTGGAGCCGATGTCCCCGAACAGGGAACGTTCTACACCAACGCGCAGGGCGACGACCTTGGCAGCTGGATTGTGCGCCTGAATTACGAAGCACCGTCGTGGTGTCTGGGCCTTTATCTCGACAAATTCTTTGAGGATTCGTCGGGAATGATATTTATGGATATGAACGATTGGAAGACAGGTAACGACTGGCAGAAGCGTAAATCGTCGCACATGATGATATACGATTTCTGGAAAGACCAGCTTCTTGGTGCCGAATTAAATCTGAAACGCGGCCGCTGGGTGAGGAATATTGTTGTTGAATATCTTTATACGAAGTATCAGAGCGGGCCTGTTTATCACGACCATACAGCTAATCTGAAAGACGACATTGGCGGCCGCGACGAGTATTATAATCATTATATTTATGCCGGATGGCAGCACTGGGGGCAGGTTATCGGCAATCCGCTCTTCCGTTCACCTTTATATAATAAGGACGGCAGGATTAATGTTGACAACAATCGCTTTGTAGCCTTCCACCTTGGCTTGGACGGACGGCCCGCAAAAAGGGTTGATTATCGCGTACTTGCCACTTATCAGCGAGGCTTTGGAACGTATAGCAAGCCTTTCTTAAAGCCGGAACGGAATTTCAGTATTTTAGTAGAGGGAACTTATTGCTTTCCCCGCCAATGGAAGTTTACGGCGGCTTATGGTGCCGACTGGGGCCGTATTCTCGGCTCTCACAGCGGTATTCAGCTAACATTGTCGAAATCAGGAATATTTAATTTATGAAGAAAAGCATCATATCGCTGCTGTGTTTTGCAGCAGCAGCCACAGGCATGACATCGTGTGACGGCTTGGAAATGTCGCAGAATGGGAAATTAGAAGGTTACTGGCACATCGTCGAGTTTGACACATTAGCCACGGGAGGTGTTTGCGATATGTCGCAAAGCACACTCTTTCTGGGTGTGCAAATGCGCCTGATGAGCTTTTATGATTCAAGCTCAAAGGTGGCAAACCTTTTCTCCCATTTTGAAAAGACCGATTCAACGCTGCGCTTTTACGATTTCTTCAGAGACGACAGGCTGGCAGGAGACCATCGTGAAACCGACATCAGCGCAACGCGATTGTACGGTATTAACGATTTAAACGAAATGTTTTACATTGAGCACCTGTCGTCGAACACAATGATATTGAAAGGCACCAGGCTGAGAATCAAGTTGCGAAAACTGTAGGGACATCTTCACGGCATATCATGAAGATGCATACCTTACGGCTTTATTAGCCGCACAAAAGGAAAGACCGCAGGAGGTGTAAGCTCCTGCGGTCTTCTTCGTTTCAGAATATTTTGCCAAAAATAATGTTGATAAAGGTCTTCACCAATATCTTAGTATCGAACCACCAACTGCGGTGTTCCAAATAATAAAGGTCTAAATCTAACCGTCGCAGCATCTTTTCCATCGTGTCAGTATACCCGTTATATAACGTGGCGTAAGAGGTAACGCCCGGCCTAATCTGATAAAGGAAAGTGTAACGCGGGTCTTTTTTAATAATCTGATCGATATAAAATTTACGTTCCGGACGAGGTCCGATGAAAGCCATATCGCCTGTAAACACGTTCCACAGCTGGGGAAGCTCGTCCAAATGATGCCTTCTGAGAAACGCTCCCACGCGTGTAAGCCGGGTGTCGCCGCTTGTTTCGAGCAGCTGCGGCTCTCCCGTATCTTCGGCTCCCAGGCGCATGCTTCTGAACTTATAGATGAGAAAGGGCTTGCCGTGCAGTCCAATGCGCTCCTGACTGAATATAACGGGCCTGCCGTCCTCAATGTAAATGGCGAGCCCGCAGCACAGCAGCAGCGGCAAGAATACGATTAAACAGACGGCACTGAGCACGCAATCGACTACTCTTCTCATTGTTGGCGTTCCTCCTGTATTTTGTGGCGTGTTGCCGAATCAAGGCACAGGGCCAGCGCGGTATACAGCAAAATGTCGGCAATAAGCATGAGCGTGAAGCTGCCCGACAGGTAAAACACAACGGTATTAATAGCTAAAAAGGCCAGGGCTATGGCTACGATGACCATCAGCGACTGGTGCATCGTAAGCCCGTAGCGTATCAGTTTATGGTGAATATGATTCTTGTCGGGATGGAAGGGCGACCTGTGGGTGCGCAGACGGTGCAAGATTACGCGCACCACATCGAACACGGGAACGAGCAACAGCGACAGGGCGATGGGCATATGCCACGGGTTGAAGGGCATGACGGCCGAATTGTCCATTGACAGTTTAACCGAAAGAAAGCTGAGAATAAACCCCAGAGTAAGGCTCCCGCTGTCGCCCATGAATATTTTCTTGTCCCTTTTGGGCCCGCCGAACAGGTTATAATACAGATAGGGTATGAGCACGCCCATCAGCCCGGCAATCAGAATGCAGTAAGCGTACAGCCCTTCTTCGCAGAACGCAAGGAGGAAACCGGCCAGAGCCAGTTCGCTGATGCCGGCGCAAAGCCCGTCAATACCGTCAATCAGGTTCATGGCGTTTACCACAAACACAATGGCAAAGACGGTAAGGGGCACGCCGAACCATGCAGGAATGGCGTTGATGCCGAACAGCCCGTACAGGTTATTGATATACAGTCCTGATGCAGGAAGCAGCACGGCAGCTATAATCTGAACCGAGAATTTTACTCTGGCACCAAGCCCGGTAAGGTCGTCGATAATGCCCAGCGAATAAATAATGAGCAGGCTCAAAAGGAAGAAAGCCGACCACAGATTGATTTGAATAACGTGCCCTTTATACTCATGGCTCAGCATGGCCAGGGCCAGAATAAAAGCCAGAAGCATGCTGGGGATAAATGAAATGCCGCCAAGGCGGGGCACCGGATTCTTGTGGACCTTGCGCGAGTTGGGAATGTCGAAAATTCTTCGTTTAAGGCAGAAGTTCAGAATATTGGGAATGGCGACAAACCCGCATACGGCACTTGTGACAAGGGCAACGACGATGACGATAAATACGGCCATTTATGTTTTTCTTTTTTCGCTTTAATTATAGAACCCGTCTTTTTGTAAATTATTGTGTAAACAGTAAAGAAAAATTAATAAAGAGACGTTGTTCCGGTTGCGGGGGCGGCAGTTGCGCGGGTGTATGGTGCCAGCGGGCAGCGTCAGCGGCGGCCGCCATGCAACTGGCGCGGGCCACATAACAAGGGCAGGGAGCAAATGGAAACATAACATGCTGTTATGAAATTTCTGCAAGGCCTGTCGGGTATTTATTTCCGGTTTTTGTAGCTTTCTGCCGGCAGATATTTACAAACAAGCGCAGAAAGTTAGGGGCAAACCGAGTTTCAAAAAACGGTTATGGCATAAAAAGCTCCTTTTTTCAGGTATATTTCCCTTTGCACACTTCTGTTTTTCCTTTTATTTCCGTATGCTGATTTTGTGGGATAAGTATTCCGTGTTTTCCAGATGTATATTCCTTAACTTATAGATATGCATTTCTAATTTGCCAGATGTGCATTCCACAACTGCCAGATGTACATTCCGCATTTGCCAGATATACATTCCGTATTTGCCAGATGTACATTCCGTATTTGCCAGATGTACATTCCTCATTTGCCAGATGTACATTCCGCAGAATGGGGAACCGTATAGCACATGATATGGAACCGTATTCCGATAAAATTCTGTCAGTTAGGAAAAGAGAGGGCGGGGTATCGTAGCCTGAAACAACAGGGTATGGCATTTTGTGCGAAGCAGGATGTGCCGGGGGGTCGTCATATCCTTAAAATTTATGCGAAAGGCAATAAAAGAACAGGGGTGCGAGTTATTCATTATAAAGAGCGGCATCAGATGAAAGTTTCAGTTATAACCGTAACCTACAACAGCGCGGCAACCGTAGAAGATACCATGAGGTCGGTGCTTCGGCAAACTTATCCCGATATTGAATATATCGTGGTTGACGGAGGCTCGAAAGACGAAACGATGACGCTTGTAAAACAGTACGAAGCGGCTTTCGGCGGCCGGCTGAAGTGGATTTCCGAACCCGACAAAGGCATTTACGATGCCATGAACAAGGGCATAAGGATGGCTTCGGGAGAGGTGGCAGGTATTCTTAATTCGGACGATTATTTTACCTCGGGCGATGTAATTGCCAATATGGTACAGGCTTTTCGTGACGATGTTGATGCGGTATATGGCGATGTTCATTTTGTTCGCTACGGGCAGCCGCAGAAGTGCGTGCGTTACTATTCGTCGAAAGGTTTCCGCCCCTTGTGGCTTCGCTTCGGCTTTATGCCTGCCCATCCGTCGTTCTACCTGCGTAAAAGTGTGTATGACAGGGCGGGCGAGTACAGGCTTGACTATCGTATCGGGGCCGACTATGAGATGATGGTGCGCCTGTTTTATGTGTATAAGATAAGGGCAACGTATCTGCCGCAGGATTTTGTTACCATGCGGACGGGAGGTGCCAGCACCCGAAACGTGCAAAGCCGCCTTACATTGATAGCCGAAGATGTGAGGGCGTGCCGCGACAATGGCGTTTATACCAACACGCTGATGATATGTACAAAGTTTGCCTATAAGTTTATAGGCCTGCTGCGCAGGGGCAGCCGCTCGTAAGGGCTTTGTGCAGTTGCGTTTATTATGGGTTTGCCAACCTTTCGTACAGTTTAAAATACGCGTTAAAGCAATCTTCGCCCCTGAAATATTGTTCGGCTCTTGCACGGCATGAGGCTGTAAACTGTGCCTTTCCCCTTTGTTTTATTTGTTTGATGAGTGCGGCCGCCTGCTCAACGTTGCCCTGTGGGATAACAAAACCGGTGTTATCGTTAACAGCTTCGGGGCTTCCGCCGGTGTCATAAGTAATTAAAGGTGTGCCGCATGCAATGGCTTCGAGGTTGGTTGTAGGGTAATTGTCTTCCCATGTAGGATTAAAATATACCATCGCTGCCGAATAAAGCGCAACCAGTTCGGTCACGTTCTGCGTGCGGGGAATGCCTGTTATGCCTGCGGGCAGGGCTTTAAGCCCGCTCTTGTTAAGGCCAACGAGCACTATTGTGTAGCTTTCGTCGAGCAGGGTTCGGAGCTTGAGGAAGTCGGGTAAGCCTTTATGATACCAGTTTGAGGCCACGCCAAGTACAATGTTCTGTGCGCGGGGAATGCCATATTTCTGCCTGATGACCGTTGAATCGGCCTGCGGACAGAATACCGATGTGTCGATACCGTTATGGATGGTAAGCCTGTTGACGTTACGAAGAAACGATTGCCCGACCTGCTTTTCGAGCCAATGGCTTACGGTAACCAGCGTAAGATTGTTGACAGACAGAAATGCACGCTTCTTATCTTTAAAGTTCTGATACGACCTGTCAGCAAGCCAGCTCCGGGGATAAGTGCGTAAATTGGGACAGTTTTCGCAATGGGTTTTCCACTTTTCGCAGTGAATGTACATGTAATGCGCACAGTGACCGGTGAACGCCCAGCAGTCGTGAAGCGTCCATACCGTAGGAACGGCCGTTTGTTTAAGGTATTCGAACAACATGGGATAGTTGAGATAATACCCGTGTATGTTGTGTAAGTGAACAACGTCAGGGCGTACCGTGTCGATGTATTGCAGGAGACGGCGGGTAGCTTGTTTCGACATCAGCCCGTGATTGTCCAGCAGTCGGCTTGCCAGTCCGTGCATACGCTCGTCCCAGTTGCTGCCAATGTGGTATAGGTTTGAGCGGCTCGGGTTCATCCATCTGCCGTAAGCCATGTAGCTTTCCCATCCGTTGCTGATGGCTATCTGCCCAATGCTTTCGGCAATTTTGCCGTGTGAACCCCAGTTGGCTGTAATATTGATTTGCAGAAGCCTCTTTTTTCTGTCGGTCATACCTTATTCAAAGTTTTTCTTGCAGCTCAGGAAGTAGAAGAGATGACGCTTGGGCCAGAATGGCTCGAAATGGCGACGGTTGATTACTTTGCCGCCGAAGGAAAAGTAATGCTTATAGTCGGATTGCGAAAATACGTAAGGGTAGCAGCTGCATGCTATTTCAATCGACTTTTCGTTAGCCTCCGACAGTTTGCCGTAGGGAAAGGCAAAGTAGCGGCATGGCTGGCCCGTCTGCTCTTCAATAATACGTTTACACGTACAAATTTGGTAGCGGAGAACAGCCTCGTCTGATGTATTAATCATGTAATGGTCCATGGTATGGGCACCGATAATGTGGCCACGGTTGGCTAGTTCTTTCAGCTGGCTCCAGCGCATGGGACGTTTATGGTGGGTTAAAACAATGTGATCGTTGAAGTTTTTAATGTATTTGTCGTCGCCTTCCACATAGTTTGGGTTGATGAAAAGGCAGGCATTTACGCCAAATTCTTCAAGAACAGGACAGAAATAATCGTAGCATTCGGTGAAGCCGTCGTCGAAAGTGAAAGCCACCAACGGCTCTGCGGGCTGCTCGTGCTGCGCTATTTTCTGCACGGCATCCTCGAAATGGATAAACCTTACATACTGTGACAGCTCCTGAAGCAAGGCCCGGAACGTTTCGGGTTCGGCCTCATTCAGTATGCGGTGCCCGTTAAGGATGTGAACACCGGGCTGTGGTTTGCTGAAGCTCCCGAGTATATTAAGTATGATGTTACGTGCAAAAGAGCGGAGCTTAAAATAAGTAGTATCGGTGTTAGTTGGCATAATCTTGTTTCTTTTCTATTATTTGTTCTTTCTGAACACGTAGCCTCCTCGTAAGGAGAACTTCTCTCCCCGAAGAAAAGTAAGAGGTAGATGTTCTAAATTATCGATTAAATGGAAATATGATTTCTGCACCTCCGTTATTTCAGCATTGTAATCTGCCTTGTTAAATTTTAAATTACCTATTCCGAAATTGCCGTCAATAAAAACATCGAAGCGATATAAATTGTCGAACTGTCGGATAGCAGAAGTATTTCTGTCAGACCGGTTCACTTTGTTGTTTGGATATATTCCCTGTTTGGTTTGCGAACCAATAAATTGTATATGTTTGAGGTCATTGAAAAAGGCAAGTCCGTTTACTTGATACACAATAATGTCTTCTAAGGGTGTGTAGTCGATTTGCACAAAAGCTGTATCATTTCTAAAGTTAACGGTAATTTCCTGTTTAAGGGCATAGCGTCCTTTGCCATCGAGCCTTTCCGTATTACTTGCCTGTAGCAGACTTATATTTTTAATGGTTACGACAGAGCCGGTAGCAGTATCGTTTAAATGGATTTGATGTCCGTCAACATATACTTCCTTTTTCTCTTCATACAAAGTTGGAGTAGCATTGCCGTCAGTGTTGTTCGCATAGCCATGGAAGCCTCCTGTAAAATATGTTTGTCCTGAATGTGCAAAGTCTCCATTAGCATTGTTAACCACTCTGAAACGTATGGGCTGTATGTTGTCTGTCTGGTGGCCGAATACTCGTTTGGAATCGGCGTCATTATAAATTATGGCACTGTTTTCTTGTGGGTACACAAATACATCCTTTAAATCAAAATTTATGTTGGGCGTTCTAAGCTTATTGCCAAACGACATGACAATATACTCTTTATCCCGGCTGTTCGGCAGATTGCTGATATATATTGTTGTCGCATCTTCACCATTAGGGAGCTTCTCTCCTAAGGATTTGTAATAGCATTTGTATTTCTTTGTCGGTTCTGACAGGTCAGAAGATATATCATTGCTGCAACTCGTGAATAGTAAGCAAATCAGGCATAGCACGATGTATAGATATTTGTATAGTCTCATTTCTGTTGTATGATTTTGTTTATGACAGCTATTTGGTAATGGATATTCCACTTATTATCGATTTCTTTGAATGCTGCATTTCGGGTTTTATCTCGTTGTTCTGATTGCTGTGTTGTCCATTTACTGATAAAATCAGTCATGCTTTGGAGATTGTCTTTCTCAAAGAAGTCGCCCGTAACGCCCGGAGTGATGGCTTCAAACTCGGGATTCTGATAAGAAAAGTCGTTGTGGGTAATGACAGGACAGCCGAAAGACAGCGCGTGGATGGCAGTAAGGCCTACATTTCCCGGCGATACGCATACGGCAGCATCGAAGAACAGCTGACCAATAATGCGGTCGTCGTAACACGGTCCGTACATCCAGACGTTAGCCTGCAAGCCTTGTTGTTTGACGTAGCTTTCTAAATTTACGCCCTCTACGTCCTTACCGATGAACACAGCATTGACCGGACGGCCTTCGTTTTTGAGTATTTTCATGCTGTCTATGAGCATTTCGAGCTTCTTCCACTTCTGTATTCTTCCACAGTAAATGACGGTAGGGAGGTTGTTTTTAAAGTGAGAAGCGTATATATCGCTGGGTTTAAGGGTTGCGCGCAGAGCCTTTTCGCGGTCCGAATCCATTGAATTGGCAATGCAAAACATTCGGTTTGGGTCAAAGCCCATGCCCTCCATCAAACGCATGGCATACCTGTTGTAGAGCATAAGCGTGCTGAATTGTTTGTAGAATATTTTTTTGATAATACCCTTTATCAGGCCTTCGCGTCCGTACCAACCGTGTGTCCATGCAATGGTTCTTTTGCCAAGCAGGCGGCAAAAAATAAGAATAACCCATGATGACAGGCAGAAAGGTTCGCCGTCGAGAATATAATATTGATAGGGCTTGAACACTAACCTGATGCTCCCGCTCTGCCAATAGAACGGGCCTATGAAACGGTTTCGCAGCGTTTTGCGGTATCCCGTGAGAACATGATAGTTGAAAACTTTCAGTTTTGTGTGGACATGGTCACCAATATAGAAGTCGCAGCCAATCTCCTTATCTATTAAAGAGAAGATGGGTTCGCGGTAATGAGGGGCAATATTGGTGATAAAACAGAGATTATTCTTCATTTCTTATTGTGTTTCTATTGTCAATTGGGCACTCGGCACCAGCTATAATGATGACAAGAATGAGCAGGCCGTTTGATAAAAGAGTGGTGAAAATAGAGGTGTTCAGCACGTATGAGAGAGTAGGAAGAAATATAATGAGCAGGTCGGACAGCTTATACCGGTACGAGATAGAATTGATAAAGTGCATTAGAACATAGAAGAAAAGTCCGATGAAAAGCACACCAAAGAACCCTGCTGCCGCCATACCATCGGTTAGAAAAAAGTTGGCATTTGCGTTCTGGCTGCCGTAAGCTACTGCCATTCCCAACGGCTGGGAGAAAGGATACTTGTTGGTTATGGCATTAACAATATTGATATGTGAGTAGTATGTAAACGAATTGTCGTTGACACAAAAGAAGCGAAGGTAATACTGGCTGAGCCAACCGGCAACGGCCGACGTGCGCAAGATAATAATAAAACCCAGTGCAAGCTGCAGTACCTCGTCTTTAAGTAGCACAATAATAAGGCTCGCAATAGTCAGAAAATACATTAACATGGCATGCAGCTTGCTGTAAATGGCGTCCCTTTCTTTCTTGATGACAAAGAAAAGCACAATTAAAGCAAAGGGCATAAAGAATGTAAGTTTCTGCATGTCAATCATGAAAAGGATAAAATAAGCCGCGATAACAGCTGCCGTTTTTACCCATTTGTGCTCGGATAAGTAGTTAACGAGCAAGAAAGGATAGAAGCCACCAAACAACCATCCTTTGATATACGCCATTAATCCCCCTCCCGTACTTTCTGAATTTTCGGCGCGAAGCTGATACATTAAGTCTGATTGGGTAAAGATATTGACAAAGTGCATAGAGCCAATATTGGCTGCAAAAAGAACAATGGTAAGGATAATGGTAACAGCCTGTATCCATTTAAACGGGATAAGAGGCTCAATAATAATGTCCTTAAAGAACGTTTTCTGATTCCCGATATTTAATAAAAGCACGAAGATGGCACAAAGCTGTATTCCGTATCCATACATGGTTAGGGTAGAAATATTCCACATGGTAAACAGCGCATGGATAAAAGGAATGTAGACTAACACGTAAAGAAAGATACAAAAAAACGAAGAAAGGTTCTGTATTCCTTTATAAAAGAGAATAGGAATAACCGATAATACTGCCCATGACAACAGTTTGAGCGGAGTCATGTCGATACAATCGATTCCCATATAGAAAAAAAACTTGTAAACGAATTCGTGAAAAGCGTAGTCGTATACAAAAATATAGAGCAGCGCGCATATTATACGCGAAACCGCATTATCGGCATTAAATATGAAATTGAGAGCCTTTTTCATAATAGAATAAGCCTGATAATGAGGATAACAGAAGACAAAACCCACAGGGGAATGTATGTTCTGAAGTTGGAAATACTGACTTTCCCCAAACGGAGTACATGCAGATACATGGCTAAATTAACAACCGAACTGAAGAAAGCATATAGAGAAAGGATGACGTAAATATTTTTACTAACAAGGCATCCTGATAATATAGATGTGATGGCTACGACAGAATAGGTAAGATTATACAGAAAAAGCGTTCTCTGTTTATTCAGGTATCTGAACAGGGGTATGAGGGGCTGGGTAAGGATTGTAGGAAAAGACCAGAAGGCCAGACATAGCGAGATATCGCCCGCCGTGCTCCATTTTGAACCCAGAAACAACGTAACTACCTTGTCACCACCACATGCCAGGAACAGCATTGGGACGAAAGCGATAAGCGATACTATCTTTCCTACCTGCAGTGTACATTGTTTTGTATGCTCTATTTCATCATTAAGACCGGCAGAACACAGCTGTTCATAGTATACCCTTCCGATGGCAGAACCCACCAAACTCATCGGTAAGAGCAGGAGTTGTAATACAATAGAGTAGCAGCCTATGGTTTCCTTATTGAAGAATGCAACCAGAATAAGCAGGGGAACATTAAATCCGGCAAAGCACAACAAG
>CALIIG010000064.1 GCA_938018155.1 uncultured Prevotella sp. | reverse complement strand
TTAAACAGGTCGGCTTTTTCCAAATCGCAACCCAATGTGCCCCTAAACATACGGCCTCTGGTGAGCGCATCTACCGTCAAAGTCCCTTTCAACAGTTTGTTTTTACTGTTTATACGGGCCACGACATGACCGTTAGCCACCTGCGCCCTAAACGTAACACCACTCAAATTGTATTTGTCATAGCCAAAACTGTGCATCTTTACGTCGGCCTTTAAACGTGTACGAGGCGACATGATGTCGGTGCCTTCGCCCGTAATATTGGCCGTGCCTGTAAAGGGACGGAGTCCCATTCGGGGCAAGAAATGATGCAAAGGCAAACGGTTTGCCGACAGTTTGGCCTGATAAGCCATACGTTGTGCATTGAAGTTTACATCACCACGCAAAGTTCCTCCGCCTTGTGTGGCCACAAACCTGCTTCCATATTGGTTGCCGTTTACGTGCACACGGCCTTTAAACGTAATACCTTCAGGTATACGAATGGTGCTGGTAACCTCACGCGGCAACATCGGCAAGATAAACTTTAAATTTTGTGTTCGTGCACGCAAATCAACGTCAGCTCGCAAACGATTTGGCGACATCAGGTTTTCTACAAAGCCATTTCCCGTTACGTTAAAGCTGCCGGGCAACTTTAAAGTAAGGCCCGGGAAGTGCATTTTTTGCATATTTCCTCTAATCCCGCCATTGACAACCAACGGGTATCGTGGCCACGACTTCGCTAATTTCCGGGGCAAAGCATCGCCAATAAAGAGCATAAGGTCCTGTCGTCCTATCGCTCCGTGTACCTCTGTTTGGAATATTCCGGGGCGAACATCGTCGAAAGCATTTAAATCCATTGACATCTTCATATTGACCTGCGACCCTGGTGTAGAAAATTTCAAATCGGGAAGCGACAGCCTCAGGCTGTCCATCGTGAACCGCCCGCGCAGGCTATCAACCGTAAAGCCGCTTTTTTCACGGAAGCGTCCCTGTATAACCTTTAAATCAATACGCGAATTATAATAGTAAAACGAATCGGCTTTCATCGCCAATCCTGTAAGCAACAGGTGATTATAATCAAATCCTCGCACGGCCGGTACAAAGTTTTGGTCGTATCTTAAGCCTCCGCTCTCCCAATCAATATGCCCTACAGTATACAACGCTTTGTGCAAATCGAGGTATACCTGCGTGGCTTGTGCCTTATTAAATAAGGTGTTAACCGACAGCGAATCGCCAGGCATGCGTACGGTCAAAGCTGCATTTCGCAACTTTAAACGGTCAATATTAATCTTCCAAAAGTTCTGTGAGGGGGTTGTATCAGGCGGTACAGTATCACTTAATTCAACCGTCAGGCTGGCATCGCTCAACAGTGCGTTGTTCAGTTTTACATATTCTTTACTCAGGTCTATGCCGTGCGCTTTTAGGCTTAACGTCCCAACATCGCCCTTAATACACACATTATCAATAAAATGTGTGGTATTAACCTTCATGTTGTTCATCACGAGCTTGTCAACCATCACCTGTTTTCTCAACAGTGGAAGCAGCTGAACGTCGGCCACCATGCTTGTAATGTCGGCCACAGTATCGTTTATTTGCTTATTCTTGCGGCTGGGTTCCAACACCTTTACCTCGCGCATGTCGAGGTCGAGAGGAAACGAAAGCCTGACGCTGCCCACACTAATCTGCATGCCCGTTTTCTTCGAGGCGTAGGCTGAAGCCTGTTTTACCGCCCAGTTTTGGAAAGGCGGGAAATAAAAAAGAAGTGTAAGGAGCGTTATCAACAAGGCTGATGTGAGAACAATTATACCACCCCACTTGATAGCTCTCTTCATAAACGCCTGATTAAAGATATGCAGATGCAATGTAAACTAAACTAAACCAATAAACAATGATGATATAATATGTATGCCGTGCCGCCTATTTCGTTGCTTCTTTTGCCATGTCACGCCATAAATTATCGTCAGGAATAGCCGATTCTACCTCTATTTCCTTCTTCGAAACCGGATGTATAAACGTTACCTTATGCGAAAGCAGCGATATGCTTCCGTCCCTGTTGCTCCGCTGGGCACCGTATTTCAGATCGCCTTTTATAGGGCAACCCATGTGTGCCAGCTGGCATCTTATTTGATGATGACGACCTGTAAGCAGCTCTATTTCTATTAAATGATAGTTGTCAGAGTGTGCAATGACGCGATATTTCAGCTCTGCCCGTTTTGCTCCGGGCACCTCTTTGTCGTAAACATAGCTTTTGTTCTGCTTCTCGTTACGCACTATCCAGTTTACCAGCGTGCCCTCATCGCCGGCCGGCTTGTTCTTCGTGATGGCCCAATACATCTTACGAACTTCACCCTTGCGAAACATTTCGTTAAGCCTCGACAACGCCTTCGACGTGCGTGCAAACACTACAAGCCCGGCAACAGGCCTGTCCAAACGGTGAACAACGCCAAGAAACACGTTACCCGGCTTATGGTATTTGTCGCGGATATAATCTTTAACGGCCTCCGACAACGGTTTGTCTCCCGTCTTGTCACCCTGCACAATCTCTCCGCTTTCTTTATGAACGATAATAACGTGGTTGTCTTCGTATACAACTTTCATGGTGTCATCACCCGTTTATGAAATCATCCACACGATACGAAACCGCCACCAATTACTGGCCATGGCGGCCTCCGTATCGTGCGAATGCAAGCTGTTTACAACATGTTTTACATGTTCATGCCACCGTCTACCTGAATAACCTGACCCGTTACATAGCTTGAAAGGTCAGAGGCAAGGAAAGTAGCCACGTTGGCTATGTCCTCAACCTGCCCGGCACGACGCAACGGAATGTTCTCAATCCAGGCCTTACGAATATCATCCGGCAGTGCCCGGGTCATGGCTGTATCAATGAAACCAGGGGCAATAGCGTTGGCACGAACGCCCCTGCGCCCTATCTCCTGACCAATACTCTTGGCCAAAGCTATCAAACCTGCCTTTGAAGCGGCATAGTTACACTGCCCTGCGTTACCGTGAACACCCACTACTGACGACATGTTAATGATTGAACCGCCCTTCTGGTGCATCATGATGGGCGTGCAGGCATGTATGTAATTGAACGCGCTCTTGAGGTTGACGGCAATCACTGCGTCCCATTGCTGCTCGGTCATCTTCAACATCAGTGTATCCTTTGTGATGCCGGCGTTGTTTACCAAAATATCAATCGAGCCGAAATCAGCCTTTACCTGGTTTACCGTTGCTTCGGTTTGTGCAAAGTCGGCTGCGTTGCTGGCATAGCCTTTAGCCTTAACACCCAGGGCCGCTATTTCGCGTTCGGTCTCCAATCCGCCATGTTCCTCGTCAATAAAAAGGTCAGTAAAGGCAATGTTTGCCCCCTCTTTTGCGAACTTTAAGGCAATAGCCTTGCCAATGCCGCGTGCTGCACCTGTAATAAGTGCTGTTTTACCTGTTAATAATCCCATTTTCTTTATGATTTGAATAAATATAAATACTGTTTACGTTACGATGTTATTTCAGTGCAACATGCTTGTTACCCAGTGCACCGTACACAATTTTCGCGATTAAAGGCTTGCTGGTTTCTTCGGTCAAACCATGGCCAAGACGCCCGTAAATAAATGGTACTTCGAGGCCCTTAATACAATAATGTGTAATATCGGCCACCAATTCTACGTTGTCAATATCAAATTCTCCCTGTGCCTTTCCTTCGGCATACACCTTGCGTAAAAGCTCCATTTCGTCCTCGTCAAAGTTTTTACGCACCTTCTCTACGGTCCAGATGTTCCGGAAAAATTCGGCACGGAGGTTACCATTACGCACAACCGTTTCACGAATCATGCTGAGATGGGTGTAGATTAACGCTATTATCTTATCCTGCGGACGGGCATTCCGGTGCGCCACCTCGTCCAGTTTGTCGCTCAGCCGCTCCAGTTCCGATTCGATAACGGCATAGTAAACGTCTTCCTTTCGTTTAAAATAGGTATATAAAGTGCGGCGTCCCTTTCCCGAGGCTACGGCAATATCGTTCATCGTGGTGCCGTTAAGCCCGTTCTTTGCAAACAGCTGACGCGCTACGTCAACCAGCTTTTGCCTGGTTTTAGAAATTGACATGATTCAATTTGTATTAAATATCAATTGCACAAAAACTACTATTGTGCAAATTTATTGTTTTTATTTAGAAAGTCCAAAACTACATCAAAATAAATGGTTTTTTATGGCATTGCGATAAAAATATTGGCAAATTGTTTGGTATTTCCTGAAAAACTATATACCTTTGCACTCGCTAACGAAAACAGTAGTTGGCGAAAACATATCAATATCGCGGAGTGGAGCAGTTGGTAGCTCGCCAGGCTCATAACCTGGAGGTCGC
>CALIIG010000063.1 GCA_938018155.1 uncultured Prevotella sp. | reverse complement strand
ACCTGCAAACCGTTTTCAAATGTGATGCCACTGCGAAGAAAGAACTTTCTTGGAAGCCACATACCCCCAAGTAGTATTGGCGGAACTCATATATGAAGTTCTCGGTCAATTGGGAGAACGCCATGTCTGAAACATTATACTTCTTCAGAATAAACTCCTGTAATCGTTTTCGAGTGGAATAATAGGTGGACATAGACTCTTTCTTGATGTCTATACCGATATGGCTTTCTTTCTCCTTGATGAGCATATCCAATCTTTCGATAAGCATACATCTTGCCTGCACGCTGCCTTGAAACTGCTCCTTTACATCGGTTGCATCAAATGGCTGGCCTTTGGTAATCAATGATTGGTAAGCCGATTGAATGGAAAGTAACAAATTCTCCAACTTTCCGTTAATCTCCACTGCCTCACGACTCTTACCGTTCATCCTGCTCTCACGGGGATTCCACAAATCGGGATTACAAGATAGTTTACAACTAAATTGGGCAATGGAACGCCCAATGGTTATTCGTCCCATAATCGGAGCCTTGCCCGACTTGTCCAAACCGCTCTTTTTAAGGTAGAGCAACACCTTCATTTTCTCTGTTTTCATACGCTTTAATATTTGTGGGCAAAATTACCCGAATTAAAGCGTTCCTCACTTACGCAGAAAACTGCCGACCGAAGCAACAGCCACACGAACGATAATAATTCAGTTACCTATTTCTTCTCCATCGTTACCAACATCAAAACAAGGTAACACTCTGGTAACTGAACTTCTGCCTAAATCTGCACTTTCCTGCCTTTTACAAACAATGCAGCGTTATGCAAATCAGAGCATTTCCTCCTCATTATCAGTCAGTTCACTTCAACATCGATATTTCTTCATTTTCAGTGATTAGTTACGTTCCAATTGTCAGACGTTTACATCGCAATCATCACGCGTTTACGTCGTAAACACAACGCGTTTACACCGTAAAGGAAACACGATTACGGCGTAAACGCAAACCCAACGTGCCGTAAAGGCAAAAAAAATAAGAAATTTTGCTTTTTTCGTTGTTTTGTAACGACAAAACAACAGCCTGGTTACCATTCAAAAAGAATGCTTTAACGATTTTCTTTTCCCGATACAACGCTGTGCAGAACCCGGGCTACTTCCCTGGCGCAAATGCGGTCGTTATATTGCTTTTCGGCCAGTTCTCTGCTTCGTTTACCCTTTTCGGCCATCTCCTCAGGGTGGGTTTGGGCATAACGGATGGCCTCAATCCATCCCTCCTTATTATAATAAGGTATGGAAATTCCACAATTCTCGCGGTCAACATCAATTGGAAACTGCGGATTCCTGCTGCACAAAACAGGCAGCCCAAGGGCAAGAGCCTCAACCAATGTCGTCAGTCCGACGGTATATTTAGTTTCCTGACAGCAGATCACCACACACTGATGCCCGTTCACTTTCGCCGCAAGTTCAGGAACTCCCAAACCTGAATCATTCGTAAAACAAACATTTATATTATCCTTTATGCGCAAACCGGCAAACATTTTACGATAGTTAATATCGCCGTTGGCATAGTTCAGGTAAATATCCAGCGGCGCATCTGTTTCGTTAAAGGCCAGTACAAGCGTAGGCATATCGCGCATTTCCTTGCCCGACGACACAAATCCCGCTCGCTCAACGGGCTGTTTTAACAGCCGGTCATAAAAGTCAAGGTCGGCCCCCCAGTGGCCTAAGTGGAACTTACGACGGTCGGCTTTATCTACTTTTAGCGAATCATCCATGAGTTTTTGCGAAAAAAAGAACATCTCATCAATGCCACGATAAAAGGTTTTGCCGAGCTTTTCGCGCCACCAGCTCGCCGATTTCACAACAGGCTGGTGATGCCATATCACAACGGGCTTGCCGAAAAGGCCCAGTGCCCGCATAAAGATAAGTATTTCGATGCCCCTGTAATGGGTAGCATATACCGCATCAATTTTGTTGCCCAACCGCAACACACGCCACGCCGTTACTATCATATTGCGCAGCCTCGATGCTCCTGCCATAAACCTATGCCATACAATATCAATGTCGTATTCTTTCAGACGGGTTGCACCATACAGCAAGTGTCCCGGAAACTCACCCCTGGCATATCGGGCCAGTTGCATTTGTATGTCCTGCGTATGGTAGAAGTAAATTCTCATCGTTGCTATTTTCATGCAAATGTAAACCTTTTATTTGGATTTCTAACGGGGAAAGTATAATTTTGCAATTATGGCAAATGATACGCTGAAAGAGAAAACAGCCAGGGGACTTTTCTGGGGTGGACTGAACAGTTTGACGCAACAGGCAATTGGCGTTATCTTCGGAATTATCCTCGGCCGGCTGCTTGACAACGCCGACTTTGGCATGATGGCGATGATAGGTGTCTTCTCTTTGATTGCCACAACACTTCAGAACAGCGGCTTCCCTACGGCACTGGCCAACATGAAAGAGCCACGCGACGAAGACTACAACTCGGTATTTTGGTTCAACATTATTGTGGGCTTTTCGGCCTATCTCGTGCTTTTCTTCTGCGCTCCGCTTATCGCTTCGTATTACAACGAGCCGCGACTTATCCCCCTTTGCCGTTATGCTTTCCTCAGTATATTGCTGGCTTCGTTCGGCACGGCGCAAAACGCCTATCTCTTTAAAAACCTTAAGGCGCAGCAGCAAGCCAAGGCTTCAATGACGGCTGTTATTATATCGAGCGTCACTGGTGCCGCATGTGCCTTTGCCGGACTGGCTTATTGGTCGCTGGCTACGCAGGGATTGATGTATGTTTCCATCAATACGCTCCTGGCATGGCACTATTCTCCATGGCGGCCGAGCCTGCACGGTATTACCTTTGAGCCTGTAAAGCGCATGCTTCGCTTCTCATTTAAGATTCTCTTGTCGAACATAGCAACCATCATCAACAACAATATCCTCAACTTTTTGCTGGGCCATTACTACACGGCACACGCCACAGGTAACTTCAATCAGGCTTATCAGTGGGATTCGAAATGCTTTAGTCTTGTGCAAAGTATGGTGAATCAGGTGGCCCAGCCCGTGCTTGTCGACCTGCAAAGCGACAGTAACCGTCAGCTGAATGCTTTCCGAAAGCTCATGCGTTTTACCTCTTTT
>CALIIG010000062.1 GCA_938018155.1 uncultured Prevotella sp. | reverse complement strand
CTTTCATTATCCTGAGTTTTATTCCCATTGCCAACCCCGACAACGGTGCATCCAAGGATTCTGTATACGAACATAGCCCCTTCAACTTCCGCCATTTCAAGCTCGGTGCCTTTGCCATATTCCTGTATGTGGGTGTGGAAGTGGGCATTCCGGGAACACTTAACTTCTATCTTGCAGATATTACAGACAAGGGAGCGGGCCTCTTTACGCTTAACCCGACGGTAGCTGCTGCCATTATTGGTGGCTTTACGGCCGGTACTTACTGGTTCCTGATGCTGGTGGGCCGTTTCGTTTCAAGTTTTATTGCATCGAAAGTATCGAGCCGCCAGATGATGGTTACCGTTACAAGTGTGGCACTCGTGCTCATCATTCTTGCCATGTTCCTGCCCAAAACCATCACCAGTCCGTTCCCGGTATTCACAGGTTCGAGCTTTACCATGGTAACATTACCGCTTAGTGCCATCCTGCTTGTGTTCTGCGGACTGTGCACTTCAGTCATGTGGAGCAGCATTTTCAACCTTTCAACTGAAGGCCTTGGCAAATATACCGAACAGGCCAGCGGCATTTTTATGGCAATGGTAGTAGGTGGAGGCGTGCTCCCACTGATACAAAACTACGTAGCCGACACCCTTGGTTACATGGTTTCATACTATATTCCGTTCTTCGCCGTGGCCTACATGTTCTGCTATGCCGTGTTCCTCTCGAAGAATGTAAATAAGGATATTCCTGTTTAATTTACTGCAAGACAACGGCAATTCACCGTTGGGCTTACTGCCTAACGGTTAAAAATAACTGGGCAGCCATCCTCAAACAAAGAGGATGGCCGCTTTCTTTATAGCCCATTTTTGCCCGAAAAATAATACTTCCAATAACATAAAGAATAAGATTACAAATTAAAGTTAAGACCACAAAAGCATGCTAAATATGCCTCTAAATCGGGCATTTTTTGCGATTACGGCACTTTTGTGTTGCCATTACGGCGTAATTGTGTTCCGTTTACGATGTCAACGCGCTGCGTTTACGGCGTAATTAACCCGCCTTTACGATGTAATCGCAATGCGATTACGTCGTAATTATTTTTTGTTTACGCCGTAAAGGGAAATAAATTACAACATTAACAATGTACTGTTATTCAGGTATTTACGCTTTACAAAACTGCAATTACGGCACTATCGCATTATCATTACGGCGTAATTAAAAAATAATTACGCCGTAATCGCGACACCTTTTCGCCGTAATCGCAAAAACCCATAATTCAGACGGTAAAATATCCGAATCATGGGTTGGAAATTATCAGTCAGGAATAAAACAATCCTGATTATATCATTTTGTAAACAATATCCATCAACGACTTGCCCAAAGCATCGGCTTCGTCCATGGTTGAGGCCTCGCTATAAACGCGAATGATAGGCTCGGTGTTGCTTTTGCGAAGATGAACCCACTTATTTGGAAAGTCGAGTTTTACACCATCGATGTCGGTTACCGTCACATCGGGTTCGCTTCCATACTTTTCTTTCACCTTCTCAAGAATGGCATCGATATTGGTCGCTGGCTTCAGGTCAATACGATTCTTCGCAATTGAATAAGCCGGATAGCTGGCACGCAGCTGGCTTGCCGTGCATCCCTTCTGTGCCAAAGAGCTCAAAAACAACGCAATACCAACAAGCGCATCGCGGCCGTAGTGGCTTTCGGGATAGATAACACCGCCATTTCCTTCGCCTCCGATGACGGCACCAACCTCCTTCATCTTCGTTGTTACGTTCACTTCACCCACTGCCGACGCATAGTATTTGCAGCCATGCTTCCCGGTTACGTCGCGTAAGGCACGCGTAGAACTTAAGTTACTAACCGTCGGGCCTTTGATATGGTCCAACACATAGTCGGCAACGCTAACCAGAGTATACTCTTCGCCATACATCTTACCGTCCTCCTGGATGAACGCCAGGCGGTCAACATCGGGGTCGACAACAATGCCAAGGTCGTATCCTCCTTTAGCAACCTCGCCCATAATACCAGCCAAATTTTTCTCCAAAGGCTCAGGATTGTGGGCAAAATCGCCCGTAGCATCGCCGTTTAATACCTTATATTCAACACCCAAAGCCTTTAAAAGCTCGGGCAAAATAATGCCGCCTACACTGTTTACAGCATCTACACACACTTTGAAATGACGCTTTTTGACAGCCTCCCGGTCAACTAACGACAGCCCCAAAACAGCATCGATGTGTCGCTTGTCAAAGGTATTATCGTCGCGATAATGGCCCAGATGGTCAACATCGGCATAATCAAACGCCTCTTTTTCTGCAATATCCAGCACCTCGTTACCGTTCTCCTTTGTCAGAAATTCGCCCTCGTGATTCAGTAATTTCAACGCATTCCAATGACGCGGATTATGGCTTGCCGTGATAATAATGCCACCGGCAGCCTGCGTCATGCGCACAGCCAGCTCGGTTGTAGGCGTTGTTGCCAGGCCAATATTAATCACATCGTAGCCCATCCCCATCAGGGTGCCGCATACAACGTTCTTTACCATCCCGCCCGAAATGCGGGCATCGCGACCCACAACAATCGTATTGCTGTTTGATTTACCGCTGCGACGGATAAACGTTGCATAAGCCGACGTGAACTTTACAATGTCAAGGGGATTAAGAGTGTCGCCCGCAGCTCCCCCGATAGTGCCACGGATTCCGGAAATAGATTTAATGAGAGTCATTGGTTTTTGTAAAATTAAGAAAGACTCAGGCACGTGTTTCATCAATGAAACCCCGCACCCAAGTCTTGTTTTATATGTAAATAGCTATCTTCGTTGGTAAGTAATATCGTACAGGCACGGGTAAACGGCCGATACAGCATTGCTTTGCCCTACATCGTGAGGCACGATAATGCGCACCTTTGCTATCTCATGGCCGGCATCATCCCATCGTCCCAAATTGAGGTAGGTTAAAGGAACCAGCCAGCCCGTAGGCACAGTTGTTGTGCCATAAAAGGTATACATCAGGCTGCTTGTTTTGTCAAAACTGCCCGTCATCGTCCCTGAGCGGTTTGAAATATCCATGGTTTCAACAAACCTTGTGTAAAGAGGGTACAACACATTCGACACCTGGACAGAGTCGGTAAGCAGGTTTCGCTCGATAAAACGGCAGAGCACGCGCAGGTGTTCGCCCTCTCTGATGGGGCGTCCGCTGCCTTTTCGTATAATTTGCATGTAAATACCGTTCGACTGGAACAGCACGAACTGGTTCCTGCTAACGTCTGTTGTATAGTTCTGTGCTTTGAATTGATCTTCACTTATCACGTTAACGGCCGAATCAACAAGGTATTTATTAATAGCCGTACGCTCACGATTCTTCTGGTCTGCATACGTTTGCTGATCGCGACAAGCACTGAAAAGCGAAACGCTAACAACAAACAGGAGGAGGTATGTCAGTTTTTTCATAAATAGTTTATTTGCTGTGCAAAGATAAGAAAAAAGATAAAAGAAATATATATACGAAAAAATGTTTTATAGTTTATTGGCCATCATTTCTTCAACTCTTCTGCATAATATTGAAAAGCCTTACGTGTAATGGCCACGGCTTCGTCGAGCGGGCAGTCCAA